>QGVC01000352.1 GCA_003242645.1 Pseudomonadota bacterium | reverse complement strand
TGCGCAAGACGCTGATGTCGTTTGTCTTCCTCATTCTGCTGCCGTTTTTTGCGAGCCTGCCAGCGATGATGGTGCAGCGGATCATGCATCAGCTCTGGCCGGATATGCTGGGCTTCACCATTTTCGCCGCGGCCTTCACTGCGGTCATGCTGCTCGTGGTTTTCGAGCTGCTCCGCGCAATCCGGGCGCGCGTCGTGATCGGGGAAAGCGCAGTCCAGCTCACCCTGCCGGCAGGTCGCGGGATCGTGATGCCAAAGCTACTCTACCGGACTCACACCATCCCGTATTCGGACATCGAAGCTGTAGAAACGCGGCGCGAGCTTTACGGCGGGGTCATCGCCCCGGTCATGCTGCGGGGAGCACGGATCATCACGAAAAGTGGGAAGACAGTTCCGCTCGGATACGTGAACGAGGCGAACACGGACCCGGCGTTGCCGGTGCCGGAGATCGCCGCCGAAATTGCGCGCAGGGCCGGCCTTGAAGTCATCGACCGTGGCACGGTCCGCCGGCAAGTTCACAAGAAGCTTCGCGGCATTCGAGCAAACGACAGCGACGCAGCTCCTATTACGGAGGCCGACATCGAAGCGCTCAACCGGCGCCATAACAAGGTCATGGTGGCTATCTGCAGCGCGCTCTTCCTGATCGTGGCCGGAGGGCTGCTGGTCGACATTTCGAAGTCGGAGCTCGATCTCGGTGAGCAAGCTCGGCAGCTCGTTCAGCGGATCATCCCATCCTCGGACGTGCAACGTGCTGGAGCGCAATAGCCGTAATACTGGGATCAGCGCCTAGTTGGTGAAGACTCTGATGCTCTGAGGGCGACGGCGACCCAGCCACCCGAGCACCAAACCGATGCTACCCAGGCTGACCCAGGCCGGCAGCTGCAGAATGGATAAGAGCAGCGGGTCCCACAGGTACGCATGAACATTGCGAACCATTTTTTCCAGCGAGCTCAACAGCACCGGCGTGGACTCGGCGAGCTGGGTCAATAAGGGTGTAAACGGAGCTCCCGGGACGCCAAGCTGCGCGCGCGTTGCCTCCGAAATCAGGGCAATGGTCGCTGCCAATAGGAACACACCGCTAAGAACGCGAAGAATCAGCATCGGCTATGGATCGGGTTGGTCCATTGAAAGTGCGAAGGTCCGACGGCCGTTGTAGCAAGCCCAATTCTCCAAAGAGTAGAGAGCGGCTGCGGTTGGCATTCAAGCAGTCTCTCCCAGAAAATGCAGGACCACCTCACGCCGATGAGGGGCATCCCTGTGCTCGATGAGATAAAGCGCTTGCCACGTGCCGAAGACTGCTCTCCCGTTCACCACCGGAATGCTCACTGACACGGAGGTCAGCGCTGTCTTTATATGCGCCGGCATATCGTCCGAGCCTTCCAATTGGTGCCGGTACTCCCGCGAGCGAGGTGCCAGCCGGTCCAGCGCATCGAGAAGGTCACGGCGCACATCTGGATCGGCGTTCTCCTGAATGGTCAGCGATGCTGACGTGTGGCGAATGTACGCTGTCAGCAAGCCGTCTCGTGCCCCGATCTTGTGCAGCCACCCCTGCACTTCATGCGTGAGATCCGTGAAGCCCGGACCTCGGGTAGAGACAGTGATCGTCGTGCTCGCCTGCGTCAGCGCCATGGAGTTTGAACGCGCGTCGTTCGGTCAAAGCTGAGAGCCGTCCTTCTGCTCCGGCCGCTCCTTTCGCTCCTGGTCTTCGAAACGTTCAATCCTTTCGCGGAACTTGCGGAAGATGTTCTCGAAATAATCCAGGGCTCTGTCGACCTCCTCTTCGGTGGGCAGCTCGAGCCGCTTTCTGGGCTCAGCGGCAGCCAACTGCTCCTCGAGGCGCTTCACCTCGTCGCGCAGCCGCGCGATCTCGTCGTGCAGCTTCTGAGCCTCATCCTCCATCAATTCGCAGGCCCACCTGCCGTTCCGTTGGGCGCAGAGGGACATGGCGCCCGTCTCGGTATCAAGGCGCACGAACCCGTTCTCCGTCGGGCTCATGACGAATCGCCCCTGCTTCTCCTGGCTCGCAACCCCGCTCACGCCGAGGGCGACGATGGCGATCAAAAGAACGGCAATAGGTAGGGTGCGCATTCGCGTCTCCCTTTCACTGATTTGGATGGGCTGTCCGATGAGGAAGCCGATGCTGACTCGTTGATGTCGACTCGGGTTGCGCCCGTTTCAAGCTGGCTGGAAAGAAGACGCACCTTCGGCATCGAAGAGAGTCCCGCATTGAGCAGAGTTATGCGGCTAGTTTGCGGCAAGTGTGTTGGGAAACACTGAAGAATTACTGAAAATGGTAACAATCGTTAACTGAACTTTTACTGAAACTTCATAGTGCTCGAAGCACGGCTCCAAATCGTGCCGCGTATCGGACCGGCGGATGCGCTCGAGCGGCACAGATGATCCGCGGGAAATGACTTCCCGCTCTCTCCAGCCTTGACCGAGGGCATTCGCAACGAAGCTCGACCTGGCGGGGGGGAGGGATGACATACAACAAGCGGAGCTCTGCTGACGAGGCCTACCACTCGGCAAAGACAACGCCTCCATCTGATCGCGAACGCAGCGCGGATGAGCTGAGGGGCCTTCTGCAACGCATCGCCGACCATATTGCCGCAGCCGATCAGCGCCAGCAGGCGACTTCAGGGGACGCTCGAACTCGATTGGACCGCCTGGCCGAGAATTGGCCTGGTAGAGCGGCTCCAGCAGCAACACAGGATGGAGAATTCTGGTCAGACCCTCTGCAAGAGGAGCTGCGCCGCCGCGCCTCTGCGTCAGCGCACAGTCAGAGGTTGGCCGAGCGTCCCGCTGGGACTGGTGCTCACCCACCGCACCGCCATTCCCGGCATGAGGATCAGCACGACGGTTGGGATCCCATCTCGGCAGAGGCGCTGACGCGCCTCTACGAGCCGGAGCATTCGGCCGATCCGCCCGCGGCCCACTCAGGTTCTTACGGCTTCAGCACGCGATCCGGGCAACCGAGTTGGGATCGAGACGAATCGAGTTCCGCCACGCGCGTCCCGAATCACCGACCCCAGAGTACCGATCGGCTCGAA
Source organism: Pseudomonadota bacterium (assembly GCA_003242645.1). The sequence goes on along the minus strand of QGVC01000352.1, from coordinate 763 downwards.
TCGCGAATCGCCGATCTCGCGTTCCGGATCGAGCAGGCGCTGGCGCAGTTGCGTTCGCGAAGTGCGGCCGAGGCGCTCGACGCCCGATTGGCGAGCCTCGACGCGAAGCTCGGCTCAGCGTTGGAAGGTCTTCCGACGCGTGCCGATGTCGAGCAACTGCGAGCGCTAGAGGATCACATCAAGGAGCTGGCTCTGCACGTTGAACGGGCTCATCACCGCCTGACCCGTCTCGACGACATCGAGATGCATCTCGCGCAGCTCGTCGAGCAAACCTCCGATGAGCACCTCACCCAGCTGCTCGATCAGCAGATACATTCTGAGGAGCACATTTCGAGACTTGCCGAGGCCGTGGCCGAGCACCTTGCGGATCGCGACAGCTTCCGCGACGACCTTGGAGCTGGGGCGAGCCGGCTCCGCGAGCTGCATAAGCTCATCGAACAGTTTGTCTCGACACAAAGGCAAGAGCAGCAGACGGCTGCCGCGCTGGAAGGCATCCAGCAATCAGTCCAGAAGCTGCTCGACCGCATGGAAGCACTCGAAGAAACCTACAACTCAATCCGGACCGTCGACGACGACGGGGCTGAGGACGTCAGCGCCGCGCATGGAAGCGACGGCGGGTTGTCCCGGCCAAGGTATCCCTTCGAGCGAGCAGATCGGCCTACGTCGAGCCTGGTCACAATCAGCCGGGTGACCAGAGACACGCCGTCCCAACTGAGTGCTGACACAAAACCGAAAAAAGCGGAACAGAAAAAACTTCTTTTAC
>QGVC01000351.1 GCA_003242645.1 Pseudomonadota bacterium | reverse complement strand
CAGGTCGACATTGCCTACACGGCAATGGAGAACGCCAAGGATATCCTCGATGAAATCAAGGCCAAGCTGGTGGCAGCGAAACAGCCCAGCGTGGATCGGGCGAAGATTCAAAGTGAGATCAAACAGTATCAAGATCAGCTCGTCGGCATTGCGTCTGCCGCTGTTTTCTCCGGATCGAACTGGCTTTCAGTGGATTCCTCAGCATCGGGATGGACGGGGTTCCAGAAAGTCGTCGCCTCGTTCTCTCGCACCTCGAGTGGCTCTATCGAAATTGGCACGATCGATGTTGATCTGAGGAGAACCGCCCTCTTCGATGCGAACGCGACGAGAGGCGGCATTCTGGAACAAGGTCAGGCCCTCACGAATAACGGGGGGCTTCAGAACAGCGCAACCGTCGCCGGTGACGGTATAAATCCCGCGAGTGTGACGCTGTTTACAGACGTTAACACAGACGGCGTTACCCTTGATGAAGATGACGTCATCAAGTTCAACCTCGTTTTCAATGGAGAAGCGAGGCGGGTCATCATCGATAAGGCCACCGTCGACGCGGCGCTTGGTACTAGCGATGGCGTAGTTGCCAATGCTGCAGCCATGGTGACGGTCGTCGAGCTGGCTCTTCAAAATGCTGGTTTCAATACGACCACTGATGTGACTGTATCTGACAACTCAGGTGAGGTAGTCATTACCCATAAAAAGAACACGGCGGACGATACCCTGGCGGTAACCAATGCCGCAACGAGCGATAACGGCAACTTTTTCAGTGTGATCGACATCGATATCACTGACATTACCGATGAATTGCTGGACGAGTACATCGCCGGGATCGATGCGATGGCTGCGAAAGTCACGACCGCAGCATCTGATCTTGGCGCGGTGAAGAGCCGAATTGGTCTACAAAAGGACTTTGTCAAAGCGCTCATGGACGCCATCGATCGCGGCATTGGCCAGCTGGTCGATGCGGACATGAACGCGGAATCGACACGGCTGCAAGCTCTGCAAGTTCAGCAGCAGCTCGCCATTCAGGCGCTCAGCATCGCGAACGCGAACAGCCAGAATATCCTCGCGCTGTTTCGCTGACGAGCTGAGGCCGTTCCCGATCGGGGCAGAGGGCAGCCAATCTGGAAAAGGAATTGGTGGTTTCTCTGACCCCTTGCCTTGACCTCTGGCCTCTCCCCCCAGCGTGTCAGAGGCAGGCCTGGGCTGTGCTCCAGTGCGGGGCGCAGCCCACGTCACCACTCTCGCGCAAGGTTCGCGCCAAAGCATCTCGCTCGAGAGAGTCATTTCATGAGACGATTCGAATGATCAGGCGAGAAGACATCGAGCGATTGTGGCAGAACGTTCGTGCTTTGGGCAACAGGCGCCTCGTGGCGCTTGGAATTATTGGCGCGACGGCATTGGGCGCGATCGCAGCGATTGGCTTCTACATGAGCCGGCCTGAGCTCGAAACGCTCTACGGTGGGCTCAGTCCGCAGGACATTAGCCGTATTGGAGCAGCGCTTAGCGAGGCGGGCATCTATTTCGACGTCGACGCCGAGGGGACAAAGATTCTCGTCCGGCGCGGCCAGACAGCAGAGGCTCGGATGCTGTTGGCCGAAAAAGGGCTGCCAAGCAGTGCCAACGCGGGCTATGAGCTTTTCGACAACTTGGGCTCGATCGGGCTCACGTCGTTCATGCAGGAGGTGACCCGCGTCAGGGCGCTCGAAGGCGAAATCGCGCGTACGATTCAAGCTGTGAAAGGCGTGAAGGCAGCCCGCGTTCACCTTGTGCTGCCTGACGCTGGTTCGTTTCGCCGCAACCGGCAGACGCCCTCGGCCTCTGTAGTGATCCGCACGGAAACGGCGGGCGATTTCAGCTCGGCTCAGGCAATTCGGCATCTCGTCGCTGCAGCCGTTCCGGAGCTCACCGTCGATCAGGTTACGGTGCTGAGCACGGATGGTGCGATTCTGGCGGCTGCAGGTGACTCGTCGAGCGCCGTTCCCACAAAGCTGGTAGAGCTTGAGAAAACGATTAGCCGCGAGCTGCAGGAAAAGGCGCGGATGACGCTGGCGCCATACCTGGGCCTTGAGAATTTCGAAGTCAGTGTCGCAGCGCGGCTCAACACGGACAAGCGCCAGATCAACGAAACGGCGTTCGATCCGGAATCACGGGTTGAGCGCTCAGTGCGCATTGTGAAAGAGTCCGGCAGCTCGCAAAACCAAGCGACCCGCACGCCAGTGAGCGTCGAGCAAAATCTTCCTGAGGAGGATCTGGCTGCCCGGGCCGGTGATATTTCGACCCGCAGTAATGATCGCCGCGAGGAGCTGACCAACTACGAGCTGAATTCAAAAACGATTTCCACAATTAGCGACGGCTACAGGATCGAGGCTCTGACCGTCGCTGTCGTGATCAACCGCAAGAGGCTTCTCTCCGTCATCGGAGAAGATGCGGATGCCGCAACACTTGAAGCGCATTTGCGCGACATTGAGCAACTGGTTGGCGCCGCCGTCGGGCTCTCAGGCGAGCGCGGCGACCGCATCACCGTTGCAGCAGTAGATTTCTTCAAGGACGGCGAGCCGTTGGAGCCCCTTGGCATGAGTTTTGGCGAGCTGCTGCTCAGCCAGTCTGGCACGATCGTCAATGCGCTCGCGATCGTAGCAGCAACAGCGCTGCTCGTTTGGCTCGGTCTGCGCCCGGCGCTCAAAGCTGTTCTGGAGCCGGTTGCGGCTGGCCCGAGCATAGCCGGCAAGACGTTTGGCGCGGCCGATGGCGCACCAATGCGTGAGGAGCCGACCTTGCCCACATCGGAACCGAGTCTCATTGCAGATCTCAAGCGTAAGTTGGACAAAACGCCGGTGAAGCGCCTTGAGCAGATGGTCGATTTCGATGAGGAGCAGGCCGTGGCCATTTTGAAGCAGTGGATGAGGGAGGCGAAAAGCTCTCAAACAGTAGATGCGTGAGGCGAATTAGTCATGAGTTCGGATTTAGTACTGCGTACCGATCGCATGAAAGAGCTGGTGATCGTTCGGCGCCGGATGGGATCGGGCCGGGATGAGACCCACGGAGGCATCTGGAAAATCGCTTATGCGGATTTCATGACAGCCATGATGGCATTTTTCCTCGTCATGTGGCTGTTGAACGCTACGGATAAGCAGACGATCGCGGCCGTAGCGAGCTATTTCAATCCCGTAAAGCTGACAGACAGGCTGGGCGGTCCGAAGGGCGTGCACAATCTGGAGGTCAATGCACGCAATACCGAAAATGAGCCTGGTGGGGCCGTCAGAACGAATGAAGCTTCCGCCACGAGCCCAAAGTCGGAGGCCATGTCTCGGCCAATCTCTGCGGAAGAAATGCTTTTCGCTGATCATCATCGCGTGCTCGAGGAGTTGGCGCGGAAAACCGCTGAGAATACGGAGGCGCCTGACAGACAAGCGAGCTCCGGTGTGGCTTGGCGGGACCCGTTCAATCCCGAGCCCAGTTTTCTCATAGCGCGTGCGAACGCCCGCGAGGCAATTCCTCAGGATGTCGTCCCCGAAAAACCGGCTGCTTACGAGCGAAATAGGGCCACTGAAACTTCGGCGGATACACGTCTATCAAAGGAGAAGCTGAAACCTTCTGAAACGGCCGAGGCAAACTCGCCGGAGAACCCGAAAAGCCCGGAATCGGCTCCAACCGAGAAGCCGGAGCCACGGCCTGCGCACATCAGTGTTGCCGAGGACATCCGCAGGGCTTTGAGCGAGGCGGCTTTGGCCAAAATTCCTCACGTCGAGGTGGTTCGGACCGCCGACGGCATCCTGATCAGCCTAACAGATGAGTTCGACTTCGGAATGTTTGCGATCGCATCCGCCGACCGTT
>QGVC01000350.1 GCA_003242645.1 Pseudomonadota bacterium | reverse complement strand
GAGTGAGGTCGGGTGGACTCGAAGAAGAATGAGTCTCCAGGCTCAAGCACGACCGACTCTCCATCGACCGTCAGCTCCAGGCGCCCCTCGACCACATAGCCGACCTCTTCACCCTCGTGCTCTATGGCGCCATCGCTGGAACCTCCAACGTCGATGACGTGCAATTGCGCCTGAAGCAGTCCGCGGAGAATGAACGGCGTAAGACTCTCCAGCTTAATGCCTTTACCCCGGCGTGGCGCACCTTCGGAAAGCGCCGGCCGCGCCCCGGCGCGCAGCACATGAACCTTGCGGTTGTCAAGCTCGGTAAAGAGCTCGCCGATCGACGTGCCGAGCGCCCGTGCAATGCGGTGAAGCATGTTTATGGAAGGAGTGGATTGGCCGTTCTCGACCTTGGACAACATGCTTTCCGAGCAGCCGGCGAGGTCAGCGACGTCCTTCAAGCGAAATCCGCGGCTACGACGAAGGTATTTGATACGCAAGCCAAGCGCGATGTGGCGATCGCGATCCGTCGGCCTCGTGAGTGTTGAAGTTGCGGTCATCTCCATGGTTCGGTCGAGCGCTCATTCAGAGGAAAGCGGCCGCTGCACAGCCTCTGCCGTGCCTCGGCTGCCGACGCCTCTTCTGCCATCCAATTGATCCGCATTCAACGGACAGGACGCCGCGAAGGCGCTTGCATTTGGGCGGAAAGCTTGGGCCGGCCGCAATCTGGATGTGCCGGGGCCGTCCCTGCATGACGTCCTCCGGTCTGTGCGTACGGAAGACGCTACTGGACCGATGGTGCTGCGGCGCTTGGAGATGTTGTGATCTCAATCGCAACCCTGGCGTAGCCGTAATAGACCAGCGCACCAAAAATCACCGCGAACACGATTGCGGTCGCCAAAGCATTGGCGAAACGGTTGCTAAACGTGATCGAATTTCCGATCAAATCGATAATGAAAACGATCACCGCAGCAACGAGCACTGGCTCGAGCCAAACATATTCAGCCGGAAGAACCATGGCGCGCCTCCATTGAACGTGGCGAATCTTCCTCTCACAGTTAACAACGTCATCCGACCTCAGCTCGACTGCTCATAACAGCGACTATTATCGCTACTGCCAACAAAATTGGACCGTTTAGGTTGCAGCTGAGAACAGCGCAAGCCGGATTCTTCGAGCTATTGTGTCGGACGGCTACCTCGCTTCAAGAGTCTAAATATTGGCAGCTTTAGACCGTTCCACGTTTCCAACAGCGCGCCGCAAACCTCACAGCGTTTCTCACCCTTGTCACGCGAGGAAATCCAAACGGTTCGGCGCTCATAAACTGAGCAGCAAGCCTCACAACAACGGGTGCTTGCGCTGGCCATTGCTCTGCAGCCTTCCTTAAGCTTCTAACGCGTCACTGTTGTCGGGACCGACCGAAGGTTGCACGACATTGTGGCCGCACAAGATCATAGCAGCGTATAAGGTTGTTGGTTGTCACTATAATTTAATTAATGAGCCGTCTTACCCAGCTACCAAGTAGCCGAGTCCCGGGCTAGAAAGAGAGCTTAGGTCCACTAAAGAACCCCGTCCTGCCACAGATGTATGTAAGACGGAATCGCTGCAAAAAGGACTCAATGGGAAAAACTAAGCGCACCCGTCAAGGATTGGACTTGTTCCGACATTGTTCGACAGAAGGGTCGTTTTGGACATCATTCCGGTCGCTCTGGAGCTCAACCAGCAACACGCTGCTCATTCAAAAATACTCCTCATTGTGAGCACCTAGAGCTGGTGCAGGTATTGGGATTGCAGGCTCTCCCCGGAAGAAAGGCGCTATGGGCACCGGCAACGCAGGGATGGTTTTGCCGTCTCGCCCAGCCAAAGGGTGTCCGAAAAGGCCTCGGGATCTGAACTGCGGATCATTGAGCGCTTCGGCAAACGTCGCCACGATCGAGCAACAGCAGTCGCGCCCGGCAAAGCGTTGCGCCCACGTGGCGCTGGTTTCAGCTGCAATCAGCTCCGCGACTCGGGCAATCGTTGCAGCAGGGTCCCTCGAATCGTCTCGCAGCTCGGACTCAAGGCCAATAACGTCGCAAAAGTTCTCCCAGAATTTCTGCTCGAGTGGCGCTGCCGCCACCACCCTTCCATCCGCAGTTGGATAAAGCCGATATCGCGGCGACCCCCCGGTCAAGCGATCATCTCCGTTACCCGGAAACTCCCCGGCAACAAAGGCTTTTCCTAAGGCCCAGAACATGAACGGGAATACGTTCTCGGCCATAGCCACGTCGAGGTAACAGCCTCGGCTGGTACGCTCGCGCTGCTGAAGCGCAAGGAGAATATTGATGACTGCGGGATATGCCCCTCCTGCGACATCAGCGACAAGAGCAGGCGGAATAATTGGCCGGTCGCTTGGCCCCATGGAGAGAGATAGCAATCCCGCATCGCCGATGTAATTGAGATCGTGGGCCGCAATGTCGCGCTTCGGACCGTCTTGTCCATAGCCAGTAATTGAACAGTAGATGAGCCGCGGGTTGACCTTGGAAAGCGTGTCGTAATCCAGGCCCAATCGTGCCATGACTCCAGGGCGGAACTGCTCAACGAGAATGTCCGCGCGGGCTATCAGCGGATCGAGTTTTGCTCTCTGATCTGGATCTTTGAGGTCGAGAGTGATGCTCTTCTTGCCGCGATTGAGGAGGGCGAAATTGACGCTGTCACCTTCAGGACCCCAGCTTGGCTTATAGCGCCGCATCTCGTCGCCCACGCCGGGCCGTTCGATCTTGACCACCTCCGCACCGGCTTCCGCGAGAAGCAGCGTCGCCAACGGCCCTGGCAACAAGGTCGAAAAATCAAGAACGAGCAAGCCGTCCAAAGGCCTCATCTCTTCGTCCATTCCTACGCGCCAACAAAAGCTGCCAAGGAGCTGGGTAAGCGGAAGTCGGCCTGTGATCAAGCCCCAGTTCGCAGATGCAGATTGTAGCGGCCTGGCGCAGATCACTCGATGAAGAGCATAGAGTTAGCTCCTCCAGGCAGGAGCGCTACCGCTTTCCCCCAAAATCGATTGGAGCGGATGGGATTCCAGTTTGCGATCAATCCACTGCGGACTTAAGAGTAAGAGGCTGCGGGGAATCAGATACCCCTTAAATTGACGCAAACGTATCCGCCTTTATAAGTCGGAAAATACTTGCGAGCGGCTGCGACCATCTCGTCGGCTGAAACTCTTTCGATGGCTAGGTCTTCAAGTGCGCACCCCTCGACAAGCCGCGCGACCAGGGCTTCCAGAGTAGACTCACTGCTCTCCACTAGTTTCAGGCGTTTCAGCTCCCAGCGATCCCTGTAGAGCTCGAGCTCCGCCGGATCGATGTGATCTTTGACTCGTTCCAAGATGGAAAATATGCGTTTTTCCACCTCACGCAAAGGTTTTCGCGTGGTGAGGACGATTGAGAAAATTCCGCTGCAACTGTCCGGTTCGTAGCCTGCTTCAGGGGAGTAGGCATCGCCATGCTTTTCCCGAAGCTCGGAAAAGAGAAGCTCGTTCAGATATTCCCCGAGAGCGAGCAGAACATTGGCATCGGGATCGCCGATCGCGACACCTGTATTCCACGCGATCCGGATCTCCCCCATCGGACGGCTGAGGTTGCTCGCTATCCCGGACATTCTCGTGTGGGTGCGGGTCCGCTCGACCCGCGGAACGTTCAACATCGGTCCAGAAGCATACGGACATTTCCCAAAATGCTCGTTCGCCAAGTCGCATATTTGATGGGGCTCGACATTGCCCACGAGGAAAAGATCCATGTTGGCGGGAAGCCGGATCATGTCCGCGTACCGCTCCATTAAAATCACCCAACCCACGAGAACCGACTAAGATCCCAAATCCGTTTTTTTCTT
>QGVC01000349.1 GCA_003242645.1 Pseudomonadota bacterium | reverse complement strand
ATTTCTCGACAGCGGCAGCCAAGAGAAAGCCGCCGAAAAACAGGAATACGACCGGGTTCGCAAAGGCGCTGCCGCCGTACCGATGTCGCCGATGCCCAACAGCGGCATCACGATCACTGGCATCAGGGACGTTATGCCAATTGGCACTGGCTCGGTGGTCCACCAGACGGCCATGAGGAGCGCGAGCCCGAGCGTTCGCCAGCCCTCCAACGGCAGACCCGCGGGTGGCGGCAGGATGAGCGTTGCAGCGAATATCAAAATTCCAGCAATGAGCCCGCCGACAGCCGATGGGCTGAGCAGCGGGCGAACGGGAAAGTCATCAGAGTTCATTGAAATAATCTAATCCGTGGCGGTCAAAACGAATTGAGAGAGATCATTTTCGAACTGCACCAGGCTCACTTGATGCCGGTCATTTGATCCATCGGCTGCGTGATCTCGGCGAGAAGAAGGCGCAGGGCTGCGTTGACCCGATTATGCATTCGTTGCCTCGCACTTTCCGGCTCAAGAGCTTCGGGGAACCTGATGGCAATTTGGCAGGGATCGATGCTGGCTTCGCTTGCGTTTTGGATACAGAACTTGTGGCGAGCGGCATAGGTGAATCATGCGAGCAGCTAGTATTTCCCTGCTGATTTTTCTCATCTCCGCGCCCGCCTTCGCGCAAGGTGCCGTCATGAACAAGGACGCGATCGCTTGCTGGCAATACGGCGACTTCATGGCCCTCGTCGCGGGTGAGCATCGGGGGAATTACTGGTGGAGCCACCAGCAGAAGCAGGACTACATGGCCCAGGGTCGCTGCTTCGCCTTGAGAAAGGGTGAGCGAGTAACGGTCGAAAGGGTGATGAAGAGCCCCTACGTCCGGCTTGCAAGAGTGCGCAAGCCGGATGGTTCCCGAAGCTTCTGGACTGATCAGGGGTTTGATTGGCAGTAGGCAGCCCTAGCATCAGGGCCGGCCCACTTAATCTGCTGTCCAGCCCCCGTCGACCAGGAGGGATGAGCCGGTAATCAGGGCGGCTGCATCCGAGGCGAGAAAAACGATCGCACCCATCACGTCTTCGACTTTGCCGATTCGGCCGAGCTTTATCTTTTCGAGCACGAACTTCCGGAAGCTTTCGTTTTCGAAAAACGGCCGTGTCATCGGCGTTTCGATGAAGGTCGGCGCGATCGCATTGACTCGGATGCCGTGTGGCGCCAGCTCCACGGCCATCGCTTTCGTCAGCCCCTCGATGGCGAATTTCGAGGTGCAGTAGATCGTGCGGTTGGGCGAGCCGACGTGGCCCATTTGCGACGACACGTTGATGATCGAGCCGGGCTTCTTGGCTTGCAAGAGCCGTCGGACCACCGCCTGGGAGGCAAAATAAGCCGCCCTGACATTCAGATTCATCACCGCGTCGAAATCGTCCTCGCTGACTTCAACCATCGGCTTCGGGCGGTTGGTCCCGGCATTGTTGACGAAAATGTCATAGGGCTCGGCCGCCTCGATAGCCGCGGCGAACTTCTTCGTGTCCATTACATCGAGGCAGAGCGTGTCGGCCTGCCCGCCAGCCTCGCGGATCGCTGCGGCACCAGCGGTGATCTCCGCCTCTGTGCGCGCGCAAAGAGTGACGTGCGCGCCTGCTTGCGCCAGTGCGGCAGCCGCGGCAAGGCCAATGCCGCGACCCGCACCGGTAACGAGCGCTCGCTTGCCGTTAAGGGAGAACGATGGCGTGGTAGGTAGGGCAGTCATTATTCCGCCGCCGCTCCGTAGGGAATGTTCCGGCCGCCGTAGCGCCGAACGCGAATGTTCGCCTGCTCTGCGTGACCGACAAATCCCTCAAGCATGCAAAGCCGCGAGCAATATTCGCCGATCATCGCCGACGCCTCGTCGGTCAACACCTTCTGATAGGTGCAGGTCTTGAGGAACTTGCCAACCCAAAGACCGCCTGTGTAACGGGCCGCCTTTTTCGTCGGCAGGGTATGGTTGGTGCCAATGACCTTATCACCGTAAGCGACGTTGGTCCGCGGGCCGAGGAACAATGCTCCGTAGTTCGTCAGCTTCTTGAGGAAGAAGTCCGGATCCTTGGTCATGACCTGGACGTGCTCGAACGCGAGCCGGTTCGCTTCGACGACCATCTCCTCGTCGTCTTCGCAGACGATGACCTCGCCGTAGTCCTGCCAGGCTTTCCGGGCGATCTCAGCGGTCGGGAGAATCCCAAGAAGCCGTTCGACCTCGGCCATGGTTTCACGGGCGAGCTTCTCGGAGGTCGTCAGCAACACAGCCGGTGAGGTGGGGCCGTGCTCAGCCTGCCCGAGGAGGTCGGTAGCGCACATTTCGGCATCAACGCTCTCGTCGGCAATGACGAGGGTTTCCGTCGGACCGGCGAAAAGGTCGATGCCAACTCTCCCATAGAGCTGCCGCTTGGCCTCGGCGACGTACGCATTGCCAGGGCCAACCAGCATGTCGACTGGCTCGATTGTTTGCGTTCCGAGGGCCATGGCGCCGACGGCCTGAATGCCGCCAAGCGCGTAAATGACGTCGGCGCCTGCCAGATGCTGCGCGGCGACGATGGCGGCGGCGGGTTTGCCCTTGTAAGGCGGTGCGCAGGTGATGATGCGCGGTACGCCGGCAACCTTAGCCGTGACAATGGACATGTGAGCCGAGGCGACCATCGGATACTTGCCGCCCGGGACGTAGCACCCGACCGAATTCACCGGGATGTTCTTATGACCGAGAATAACACCCGGTAGAGTTTCAACCTCGATGTCTCTGAGGGCCGCCTTTTGCTGCTCGGCAAAATTGCGAACCTGCTCCTGAGCAAATTTGATATCGTCAATTGCGCGGGCCGGAAGCTCGGAGATGCATTCCCGAATTTCCTTATCCGTCAGGCGATAGTCGGTCCGATCCCAACCGTCGAACTTGATCGAAAGCTCGCGCACTGCCTCATCACCCCGCTTGGCAATATCGGCGAGGGTGGCCTCCACTACGGCGCGAATTTTCGCGTCCTCTTCGGCGATTTGGGTCGCATCGCGTCCCTTCTTGAGCCAGCGTGCCATTCGGTTCTCCTAACAAGCAGCTTTGGTGTTCGTTGTGCAGGCGATTTTAGAAACAAGAGTCGCGGATAAGTGGTGCGGCCTCAGACGCACTGTCAACGCGCTATAGTCCATTTCTGCGCAGGTCAGGTTTATGCTCCGACTTGGGGCGTCAACCCTGCCGCTTCGATGCCCTTGACGGCGCAAGCCTCGTCCTGATCGGACGTGTCACCCGAAATGCCGACAGCACCAAGCAGGGCACCTGAGGCATTCCGAATGAGGACCCCCCCGGGGACGGGCACCAATCTGCCGTGACTGAGCACCGTCAGGGCACCGATGAAGGCTGGCGCTTTCTGCGACCTTTCCACGAACTCGCGACTGCCGAATCCCATCCCGAGTGCGCCGTAGGCTTTTCCTATAGCGATCTCGACTCGGAGAATGCCAGAATTATCCTCCCGTTGGAGTGCCACGAGGTGGCCACCGGGATCGAGAACGGCGACGGTCAGCGGCTGTAGGTTGCGTGCGCGCCCCTCGGCTAGTGCCGCCTTTATAATCGTGTTCGCCTGCTCGAGTGAAATTGCTGGCATCCCATTCACCCATGCCTTGCCCCGGCCAAAAGAGCCGCGGGCGCCCTTCCGGCCGTTCAAGCGATTACCACTATGATCAAACACGAGTCCAGTCGGCGGGGCAGGCAATTGTGCCGGGGGTTCAGAGGGGGCCGTCACGAAACTTGCGATCCGCAACATCTCAAAGTTGAAAGCACTTCAAGAAACTTGACGAAAGTGTTCGGTCCGGTTCTTCTCTGCAGGACCAGAAACAAGAACGTCCTTTGGGGTAGGAGTGAC
>QGVC01000348.1 GCA_003242645.1 Pseudomonadota bacterium | reverse complement strand
TTTAAAGCAAAAACCGCATACCGGATGGGGAGTCCTCTCTGTGGCCCCGGAGTTTGTATAAGAGCCAGGTCGTCGTGAGCAGGTACAGTGACCGCACATCGCGAGAGCGCGCGTGAGCCTCGGCATGTGCCAGAAGGCGCGAGCCGAGACCGCCAGAGCGGGCGCGCGGCTCGACGACGAGGGAGCGCAGCAAGCCATGAGGCGGCGAGAGCTCGAGCCCCACCACCTCGACGACGTAGGCCGCAGAGACGTCCGCCTGGGTAAGCGGCTTCGACGATGTCAAACTTGTCGCGATTGCACGTACATCCTCACCGGTGCTACAGGAAGTACCCGTGAGCTTCCGCAATTCAGTCACTGTTAGGAAAGCCGTTACCGGATTTCAGAGGGGGTTACCGAAACTTCGTTGGAGTGGCATCGGATGTCGCGACAAGGGAATTTCGGTAACAGGCCTCCTGTAATTTCCAAGTCTCACCGCCGTGTAAATCGGCCTCCTGGCATTATGTCGCTTCCAAGCTTTTTCAGCGAATTGCGAGCTCGAGTGTTGATTACGTCAAACAGTGAACTGAAATTCCGGTAACGCAGCCTCACGACCGCCAAGAACCTGGGGTATGTGATAGTGGACGTGCAGTTTCCTTTGGCTACCGCGCTTGAAGCAGCGATTGTCAAAGAGCGCCTGGGACTCCCGTTGCTTGTGCTCTATGAGCTCTTCCAGCTGAAATCTTTCAAAAAGCTTCCGTTTGTCTTCGTTTCCCCGCCGGTCGGCGTCCTCTGCAGATAGTGCAATTCGTTTCTCATCGAATACCCGCATCTGGCAGGTCAGTGAGAAGAGGGTGAGCTGAGCGTGCTGCTGTGACGAAATCCGTGGCACGACGTCGGGCATCTGTGGCCAAATTCGCGGCAATAGTTCCGGCTGGCCGCCATGGAGACCAAGCTTCTTTCTCGTCCGTCAGAGTCGCTGTACTCGCGGCTTTTCACGTACCGAGAGAGACGGGAGCATCGCCCGGTCGAGAACTTCTTGTCTGAGTCGCTGTGCGATCTCTTCATGCGTTTGCCACCGTCCGAGAGGGTCGAGCGAATCGCCAATCTCTTCGTGCCGGTCGACCTTCGAGAGGCCTGGACCAAAGCGGCAAGCGGGCGAGAGGTGGTTCTGACCACCCAGAAGTCGCTCGATACTTATGGCCGGCCAGACATCGTCGTCGCCTGTGACGACGAGATCATGGTCATCATTGAAAACAAAGTCGGGGCACCGATCTGTGGCGACGATCGAGGCAGTCAGCTCGAGCGGTACGCGCGCTGGCTCAGGCAGAAGGATCGCCGAGAAGTGCAACCGCTGCGCGTAGTGTGTCTTCTCTCTCATCTGACACCTGCGCCTAAGCTACGAAGGAAGTGGCCCTCGTCCGTTCGGTTTCATCACTGCCGTTGGGCCGAGGTTGCCGAGTGGCTTCGCAGCGCGACGAAGGCTGAGCCGAACGACGGGGTTTCGATCGCGTCGTGGAGGCGCCTCGGTGCTGAGTTTCTTAGGTTCCTTGAGGAGCAGGAAATGACCACGGAGCTTGCGAGTTTCGAGGACTTCGCACGGGCTATTGCGTACCTTCCATCAGGCGACAAGATGGCGGCGACTTTTCAGAAGATCTATGACGATCTCAGAGATCTCGACGGCTTTCAATATGGCAAGAAGCGGGGCGCAAGCTGGGATGCTCGGCAGGTTGAGTACGATTCCCTGTCGCGCCTCATTTGGGGGTACCTCTATTTCAACTCGCACGAAGCGAATCAAGCAGCGGTCTATTTGGCTTATGGCTTGGCTTTGAACCCAGAGATGGCCTATCCCAACGCCCAGCCGACCGCGCCTTCCGGAGAGCACCTGTTTCTGACAGTCGGCTGGGAGAGCTGGCGAAGCTATCCTTCGGAGAAGCTTCGAAAGCTCCAGCTTTCGTCGAAGTGGCACATCGATGATGAAGACCGGGCAGCTGTGCTATTCAGACCAGCCACGGGCTTCTTGACCGAGAAGTTCGCTGAGACGATCGTCAACTGGGTGATCGCGGTGAAGCCTGACATACGCAAGCTGGTCAAAGCGACCTTGCCTCGGAGCTGAGGCTCGCCCAGGCCGCACGCGATCAACTGTCGCCGGTGTCTGCGTAGTTGCTTCGCGCAGTGGTCACCCAACGGTCAAGCTCCCGGCCTGAACTAAGCGCTCCAGCGCCGGATCTCGAAGCTACTTCTGAACTGTCCGGTTGACGGGGAAGCTTACGCTTCGAGGAGGTAGCGTCCAAGGCACGTCTACCTCTTCAGCAAGCGCGGATGATCTACGAGCACGTACAAGAAGCCGTCTCCCAATGGAGTGGACTGGCCCGCGAGCACGATGTGCCAGGAGAGATGGCTCGCCGCATAGGAGCGCGGCACAGACTAAAGATCCCACCGAGATAGCTGCCGTCCTAGGCGCGCCAACTGCGAAAGCTCGAAGAAGGTCTAGTTTCGCACCTCGAGAGTACAATACTTGTCCTCCAGAGGACGCCACCGAGGCGCCGTTTTCAGCAGGAGAAGATTTCCAAAAATGTCTGCTGATCCGATTATTTACTGCCTGGAACACCTAACCGATTACCGACAGTTCGAGCGCTTGTGCTTCGACCTCATGGCGGGGTCGGGGTACCCGGATATCGAACCTCTAGGTGGGGCCTCTGATCGGGGTCGAGATGCCCTTCATCACGGCCGAGGACAAGCTGGTGTAACGCTTTTCGCTTTCACTGTTCGTGAAGATTGGAAGCGCAAGCTGCTTGAAGATTGCAACCGTCTTCGTCTGGAAAAGCATCAGTTTTCCGAACTCGTCTTCGTCTGCACGAGTTCCCTCACCGCCCAGGAAAAGGACGAGGCGGTCGCTCATGTGAAGGGCGAGTTCGGATGGGATCTTAAGATTTACGATCTCGAGAGGATTCGAGTCCTTCTGGCCGGAGAGCTGCGCCACTTGCTTGCTCAGCATCCCGCCATCTTCTGCCCCCCGTGGTTTCCCCAGGTTGCAGGAATGTCCATTGCCGAGGCGCGCGATACGTTGGTCATAGACCACGTGCCGGCAGACCATGCTCTTGCTACATGGCTCGCCCGTCGCTTATCCCTAGCTGGCTTTCGCACGTGGTGCTATGGAACCGCGCCCCTCGCTGGCGAAAACGCCGATGCTTCGGTGCGTTTGCTGATTCAGCGACGTGCTCGTCTATACCTCCCGATACTCTCGCCGGAGTCGCTAGCGGACCGAGAATTTCACGAGCGCTGCATCGTTGCCGAAGGTCGCGATGGCCTCGTCCTGCCCTGTTGGGCAGCAGTAGTTGCAGATCTTCTAGAGGGCAGTCGCCTCTCCCGCTTGGAGCCCGCCCGATTCCAGGATAGTTGGGCTACCGGGCTGAATGATGTGCTTGCAGCCCTCAAGGCACGGGGCGTTGTACCCGACTACAAAGCAGTACGAGGCCGCGCCATTGCACTACGGGCATACGTGCCCGAGCCGGTAACGAAGCCCGGTCCAGAGCGAGTCCTGACGAACGTCTTTCAAGCGACTGTCCCTAGTTCCATCCTTGTCTATAAGGTGCCGCACAGCCTTCCTGTACAGCAAATAGAGCGGATTCGCGAGACGTGGCCCTTCGTGATCGCGGCTGCCCGAACGCTTTTGTCATTCCACGAGCCTCCCGCGTCACGGTTGATTCCTGGTTCATATCGAGACTTTGAGTTTGCCTGGGACACAGAGGAGCACGCTACGTTTGCGGGCAGAAACTCGATAGATATCATGAAGGAGTTACTCAGGCGGTCGCTGGACGTTGCATGTGTCCGTGCAGGGTTGGTTTGGTGTCCGGATCGAAAAGTTTACTACTTCCCGCAAACC
>QGVC01000347.1 GCA_003242645.1 Pseudomonadota bacterium | reverse complement strand
GTGCCAAACCTGCGATGGTTTTCCTTGCCTGGTGCATGCCAAATCCGACGCAGAAGTTATTGGGGTACGCCCGGCTCTTGAATTTCCAAATGTAACCCTTATTCGCAATGCCCAGGCGCTCAGACTTGAAACCAACCCAACCGGTACGTCGGTCACATCAGTCGTTGCAGAGGTCGAGGGCGAGCTGGACGTCTTCCGCGGAGACATCATTGTCGTCTCCTGCGGCGCAGTGAACAGCGCCAAGCTGCTGCTGATGTCGGCGAACGACAAGCATCCGAATGGGCTCGCCAACGGCTCGGATCAGGTTGGGCGGAACTACATGTATCACAACAGCCAAGCCGTGCTCGCGATTTCGCTTGAGCCCAATCCGACCATGTTCCAGAAGACACTGGCCCTGAATGATTTCTATTTTGGAACGGACGGATTCGAGTATCCCATGGGAAATATCCAGATGATGGGGAAATCTCTAGGTCCCATGTTCCGGGGCGAGAAGCCGATCGAAACGGCCCTTCTTCCCATGCGGCTGCTCGATGAGATCGCTTACCACGCCGTCGATTTCTGGCTCACGACCGAAGATTTGCCAGATCCCAACAACCGGGTCACCGTGGATCGCTTGGGGAAAGTGACACTAAGCTACACACCGAATAACCAAGTGCCGGCACAGAAACTATATGAGAAGCTTAAGTCGATTTTGGGTCATCTCGGAATGCATCCTGATCACCTGATCCCGCGCCATGCCTATATGAAAACCGAAATTCCCATCGCAGGCTGTGCGCATCAGGCGGGCACGTGCCGTTTTGGTCATGATGCCAAGACATCCGTTCTCGACGTGAACTGTAAGGCGCACGAGCTCGACAATCTTTACGTCGTCGATACAAGCTTTTTCGTCAGCATCGGAGCTGTTAATCCTTCACTGACCGCGATTGCCAATGCGCTTCGCGTGGGCGACCATCTCTTGGAGCGGCTGCGTTAAACTCCAGGCTAAACAGATCACCAAAGATGGCTCACTGGATGAGGGCTCCGCGCGCCTGAAGCTGCACCTGCCAGATCACCGTATCGCACAGAATGAAAAGAACATCGTTGCGCGGGCCGCCGAAAGTGAAATTCGCGACGCCCGGCGCCATAATTTCACCGAGCAAGTCGCCCTCCGGAGTGAACACCTGCACGCCGGTTGCCGAGGATGTGTAAACGCGACCTTCGGCGTCGACCTTGATGCCGTCCGGAATTCCCGGAGCGACCACAGCAAACAGCCTCTCGTTCCGCAGGTATCGGCCGGCGTGCACGTCGAAGGCGCGGACGTGGTGCGGCAAGCCGACGAAATAGGTGCCCGGTGCCTGGTTAGCACCGGAGTCTGTGATGTAAAGCACCGATTCATCCGGTGAAAAGGCAAGCCCGTTAGGCTTGTCGAAGCTGTCGGTGACCACCGCGGTTTCGCCTGTGGCAGGGTCATGGCGATAGACGTACGTGCCAAGCTCGGGCGGCCCCTTGAAGCCCTGGATTTCGCCGTAGTTCGGATCGGTGAACCATATCGTGCCATCGCTCTTCACAACGACGTCGTTCGGGGAGTTGAAGTGAAATCCTCGCCACCGATCGACCACCGTCTCAACGACGCGCGTTCTTAGGTCCATGCGGCTGATCCGTGCCGGTGTTTCCTTGTATCCCTGCTCGCAAACTACGAGCCGTCCTTCACGGTCGAGCGTCATGCCGTTTGCCATGTTCGAGGGAAACTGCACGGTTTCAGGCACTTGGACTCGGAATGGGAACTCTTCGCCGACCAATTGTATGCGATTTATCGCTATGTTCTTGGGTCCCGGCTCGGGAACGGTGGTGAAATACAGAGCATGCTCAGCTGGGACATAAACCGGTCCTTCATGCGCGTTCGTCTCGATCAAGACAGCCCTCTGAAAGTTGGGGCCGAGCACTTGGTGGAATTCGTCGCGATAGGCAGCATACGCCGTGCCCTCGCCCTGAGCGGGAGAACGTAGCATTGCTCTGACCTCCCTGTAGTAACTTTCGGCTGATATCGCGCCCGAGCCACGTCATATCTTTCAATTTGCGATGAAACAGTCACGTCGCGCCTTAGGGAACATGTCCGCCACGCTGCGTGAGCGTATTTTCCGATCGAATGAGATTATGGGCGCTGTTAACCAACGCAATGTGCGAGAAAGCCTGCGGAAAATTGCCTACCAAGCGCTTGGCCGATGGGTCATATTCCTCGGCCAGCAGCCCGACATCGTTGGCGAGTCCGCACAGGCGCTCGAAAAGTCGCTCCGCCTCCTGGATTCGACCCTGCATGACAAGATTGTCGACGAACCAGAAACTGCAGGCCAGAAAAGCTCCTTCTCCGGGAGGCAAGCCGTCCTTGGCTTCGTGTGTATCGTAGCGCATTACGAGGCCATCAACCATCAAATAACGTTCTATGGCAGCCACAGTGCTTTGGACACGTGGATCGCTAGCGGGCAGAAAGCCGACAAGTGGCATCAAAAGCACGCTCGCATCGAGCGTTTTGGAGCCGTAATACTGCGTGAACGCGGCAAGGTCGGAGTCGAAAGCCTTCTGGCACACATCGTCGTGGATCTCCTGCCGAATGGCTTTCCAGCGATCGAGCGGAGCTTCGATTCCGAACTCCTCGGCCAGCTTGATGGCACGATCGAATGCGACCCAGGCCATGACTTTGGAATACGTGAAATGCTGGCGCCCGCCACGAACCTCCCAAATTCCTTCGTCCGGTTCTCGCCAGATCTCGGCGAGGTGATCTAAGAGCGCCTGCTGCAAATCCAGGTCAAGTGCACCCATCCCACAGCGGCGCCCTTGATAGAAGACGTCCATTACTTCCCCATAGACGTCGAGCTGCAGCTGATTGGATGCGGCATTGCCGATGCGCACAGGCTTTGCGCCTTGGTATCCGGGCAGCCACGGCAGCTCCAGTTCCGTCAACCGCCGCTCTCCGTCAATGGCATACATGATTTGGATTTGGCGAGGGCTTCCGGCGACGGCGCGTAAGAGCCATTCGCTCCAATCGCGCGCGGCCTGGTAAAACCCGCTGTTCATCAAGCTCAGTAGGGTAAATGTGGCATCCCTCAGCCAGCAATAGCGATAATCCCAATTTCGTGATCCACCGAGCTGTTCGGGCAGAGACGTTGTCGGTGCCGCAACGATGCCGCCGGTCGGGCGGTACGTCAGGGCCTTGAGCGTGATTAGAGATCGCCGCACCGCATCCGACCATCTGCCAGTTTCGCGGCAACTCTGCAGCCAGTCGCGCCAAAGATCCTCCGTTCTGGAGAGTGCAGTTAACGGGTCAATGGGCTCGGGGAGGGCTCGATACGAGCGGCCGTAGCTGAGGACAAACGGAACGGTCTCGCCTTCCGATACAACAAAATCACCGGCAATTTTGAAATTATCGCATTGCAAATTCAGGGGCGTCCGCAGCACCGTCATGTCGGGGCCGCCGACGGCACGCAATGCATTTTCTTCCACTCGTGTGACCCAGGGCACGACCTGACCGTAGTCGAAGCGCAGGATGAGCTCGCAGGACATGGCGAGTTGGCCGCGCTTACCCGTGACAATTCGAACGACATCCGAGGCCTTGCCTGGTTCGGGTCGCATTGCACCGACGAGCGGAGCACGAGGCGGCATGAAATCGACCAGCGTCACAGCGCCATCAGGAGTCGAAAATTCGGTCTCGAGGACCAAGGTGTCCGCATGGTAGTGCCGCTTGATGTTGGCCCCGGAATCGACGGGCGCTATTTTCCACCGCCCATGCTCGGGAGTGCCGAGCAACGCGGCAAAGCAAGCCCCGCTGTCGAACCTGGGCCAGCAAAGCCAATCGATCGAGCCGTCGCGAGCTACCAGCGCTGCCGTTTCG
>QGVC01000346.1 GCA_003242645.1 Pseudomonadota bacterium | reverse complement strand
AACGGCGCCGGGCGCCTCTTGTAGGTTGTGCACGCCGCGACATGGGCGCGATAGGCTTCCTCGATCTCGACGCGCTCGCCCTTAGCCGTCTCGATGAGCTTACGCATGATGGTCGCGACGTTGCCAATGGGCCGGTCTCATTCGGCTGGCTGACGCTGAAGGAGGCTGAGCCGTACACGCGGGAGGCCGAACGCAAGCGGATAAAGGTGTCCCACTTTACGTCAAGGACTGGTGTCCACCTAGCCTAACCTATTGAACGCGTTTTCTGAGGGGTGGTGCCCAGGAGAGGACTCGCGAATTCTTCCTAACATATTGGCATTGCTTCCTTTTCTTAAAGGGCCAAACGGACGATACCAACAATAATACCAACAAATCGGCAGCTTCATCCTTCACGCAGCCGGTGCTGACAATCGATGACCAGGTTCGGGTGAGTGGTAGGAGTAGACCTGCATCACATCCTTCGATCAATGGCTCCACTTTCCTACCAAATGAAACACCGTTACCCCGCCACCGTCGACGGCTGTTGCGGAGAGATGGCTCATGATTTGCCGGCTCATGTTGCAAGCAGAACGACGTGGGCCTGAGCCCAGGTACAATCCCCTTCCCGCTCTCGTTAACGTGGTTGGGAGCTGCAGCAGCACTTGCGCCGGCTGGGACCTGCCAGGAAGCAGCGTGAGCTCTTTCACCCAGGCAAGCTGCAGGGCTGGTCTGGTTGACGAATAAGCCGTAACCAAGCATCGGCTTGGGCGCGAGGGGCCCGCACGTCAAGCAGACAAGGGCTACCCGCCGGTCTTCTGAGGCTAAGGCCGAGGTGTCGCGAGCGTCAATTGATTGTACCGACGCGTTCGCAATTTGTTAGCTCATCCTAACCAACCTTCCATCACACGGAATGCACTAGCCGGATCAATGCCATCTCTCCGGCCAAGAACAAACACAGTGAAGGGAAGAAGTAGCGATGGTGAGTCGGTCAAGGTTGGAGAAGGACATCAAGGAGCTTATCGGCGAGGTTGTGCCGTTTCCCTCTCGTCTACCGCAAGAAATTGTCGAGCTTGTTGAGAATGGGTTTGCGGTCCACTTGCTGCCACCGCGCTCCAAAGCCCCCGACCAACCGGGATGGTCGACGGCTCCCGTCGCCACACTAGAGGAGCTTGAGAAGAACTATCGCTGGGGTATGAATTTCGGCGTCCGCGTAGGGCAGTATTCCAAGATCCGAGGCGGCTATTTGCACGCTATTGATGTCGACGTTCGTGATGCCTCCCGGGCTGAAGAAGCACGAGAAGCATTGCAACACGCTTTAGGCGAGGAAATTCGCGTTGACCAGCTTTGGAAAGTTGCTTCAGGGTCCGGAGGGGCATCAAGCCACTACTATCTCCTTCTGGACCGCCCCATCAGATTTCGACGCCTCGCGCAGTCTGACTCCTTTTGTATTGTCGGCGAAGAGGAAAAGCGTGCTTGGCAGATCGAACTGTTCGGGACGGGCAGGCAACTCGTCCTTCCCCCAAGTATTCACCCCGATACGGGAAACGAATACCGCTGGGAGCGCAAACCAGACTTTCAGAATGTACGAGTGTATCCCTCCAGCACCTTTGCCCCGGTTCTCCAGGAGCAAGTGCAGCGGGAAGGCAGCGCCCCTCTTGGGCTTTCAGTAGAACAGGTTCGATGGATTTTAGGCCAATTACCGGATTGGGCCAACGAGCGCAATTTGTGGCGCGATGCGGGCATGGCGGTAAAATACGAACTCGGTGATGAAGGGTGGGACGTTTTCGACGAGTGGTCCCAGCGCGGGAAGAATTACAAACCCCGCGAGAATCGCAGGCAATGGAAGAGTTTCAAAAACGATCATCCGAACCCCATTACAATGCGAACTCTTGCTTTCGAGGTGAGGCGCCGAGGGATTTTGTTTCCTGATGAATTGCGCGATCTCTTCGATGATCTGGACTACTACTCGCCCGACGAAAACGGGGCCATTACCGCATTAGCGGATAGGTATGCTGGAGAACTGGTCTACGATCACACCGCACGTAGTTGGTATCGGTTCAACGGGGCAAGTTGGGCAAGAGAAAATTCAAACCTGGCCCTCGACTACGCCCGATCCGTCTGCCTTGAGCTAGCACGACATTACCCCAAGAACAAAAGCTTTACGAAAGTCAGTACTTGGGAAAATGTTGAGCGTGGCGCCCGATCCGACAGGGAGTTTTCTATAACTTCCGATGTATGGAATCGGGACAAGATGGTGCTCGGAACTCCGGAAGGTGTTGTTGATCTCTGCACCGGTGATATTCGGAAAGCAGAGCCACGCGATTACATAAATCGATCCACAGCGGTTGCTCCTATCCCTCTTGATCGCTTCAAACCTGAGCGAGACTGCCCCCGTTGGTTGGCGTTTCTTGAAGAGGCGTTGTCTGGCGATGAGGCAACAATCAGATTTCTCCAGCAATGGGGTGGATATTGCCTGACCGGCGATACTCGCGAACAGGTCCTGACGTTTGTTTATGGCCCTGGCGGGTCAGGCAAAAGTACAGCCGTCAACACGATTGCTGATATCCTTGGAGACTACGCGATCAACGTTGGAATGGAAACGTTGACCAGCTCCAGCTACGATCGGCACACGACCGAACTTGCACGGATGAAGGGAGCTCGCATGGCGCGTGCTTCCGAAACCGAAAAGGGTCGTACTTGGGCTGAAAATCGCATTAAGCTGCTAACCGGGCAGGATACGATCACGGCTCGCTTTATGCACCGCGATGACTTCGAATTTGTGCCTGAGCTAAAGCTCACGATCGTCGGCAACAATCGGCCGACACTGAAGGATGTAGACAAAGCAATAAGGCGGCGCTTCATTGTGCTGCCATTCACGAATCCGCCAAAGGTCAAGGATCCGCTTCTGCCAGAAAAGCTGAGAGCTGAGTGGCCAGGAATTCTTTCCTGGTTGCTATTGGGCTGTCTCGATTGGCAGAAGCATGGGCTAGTTCGACCTCAGCAGGTCGATGAGGCAACGACAGCATACCTCGACAACCAAGACGTTTTCGGTCAATGGTTGGCAGATTGCTGTGAGCTAGGTGCGCATTACGTCGACACGAACAAGAACTTATGGAATTCTTGGTGTTCTTTTGCAAAAGAGATGGGCGCGGATCCTGGGAGTCTCACGGGATCGTTCCCCGATATGCTGGAAGATCGTGGATTTGTGAGGATCAAAGATACAAATGGAATCCGGGGGCGGGGCTATAAGGGGTTGCGGGTGCGCAGGTCAAAAAGATGGCCTTTCGACGATGATGATCTGATATGATTATTTGCGACGGGTGCGACAGGTCTTTTCATTTTAGACCTCGAAGGGGACACGATCGGATTACTCTAGGAGAAAAAAATCCAGAACATCCGTCGCACCCGTCGCAGTTGTATCCCAAGATGACGTCGAAAAATTTTCAAAAATTCTCGCGCGCTGGGGTCAGCGGCCCCCACGGCGAGCGCCCGTCGAAGACAAGGACCCGAAGCGTCTCACTTCGTCTCAACACTAGTAACACGTCTGACATTGTCTCGGAACGTCTCAGAAGGTCTCAGAGCCGCGGATTGCGCTTATCGCGGAAAAATCGGCCGCACAGAGCACGTCTCGATCTGTCTCAATCCGTTTCAATGAATAGCGGCCTAGCGCGCCCAGTTTTAGCACGTTTGGGGCTCATATTGGGGCGGGTCATGCAACTCTAAACACTGCTCTACATTGTCAAGCGGTCAAGATTCCGATCTGAACCGCTCCGGGTTTGTCGGAGGCTCCAGATCTTGAGAGATTGGAGCCATGGAGAATCACAAGACGTCCCGTAAGTTTTCGCCTGAGGTGCGTGAGCGCGCCGTACGGATGGTGTTTGAGCACGC
>QGVC01000038.1 GCA_003242645.1 Pseudomonadota bacterium | reverse complement strand
GCTTCGGCCGCGGCGAGCCGAACGGAGTAATCGCCAGCGAGTCGGCCAATAACGCCACAGTCGGCGGCGGCTTCATCCCGACGCTGACGCTGGGCATACCTGGAACCCCACCGGACGCTATTATTCTCGGCGCCTTGCTCGTGCACGGCGTGCGCACCGGGCCGAACCTGTTCAGCGAGCAAAGCCAGATCGTCTACACGTTCATGTTCGGCCTGGTGATCGCCACCATCCTGATGCTGCCGATCGGACTGGTGCTGGGGCGCTATGCGTTCCGGACGGTGATCGCCGTGCCCAAGTACGTCCTGGCGCCGATGATCGCTTTGATGACGATCCTCGGGACCTACGCCATCCAGAACAGCATCGAGGACGTAGCCATCATGCTGACGCTCGGAGTTGCAGCCTGGCTGCTTGGCCGTGCCGGCTTCGGGCCTGCTCCCATTGTGCTGGGCGTCGTGCTCGGCCCGATTGCCGAGCAGGGATTCGTGCAGGGATGGCTGATCGGCGGAGCCACTGACCAGCGGTTCGAGACCTTCTTCATGCGGCCGATCGCGGCCACCATCATAGTCGTGGCGGCGATCATCGCCTTCTACCCCGTCCTGACCAAGCGGCTGCAATCCGTGGTGAAACGCAATGAAGATTAGTGACGAAATGGATGTTGGCGGCCTCGTCACCGCCGTTGCGATGCTCCTGGTCAGCGGCTGGGTGCTGTGGGAATCGCAGTCCTATACCGAGCTGGCCGCCGTCTTCCCGCGCGCGGTCGCGTTGGTTATGGCACTTGCTTCCGTCGTCTTGATCGTCCGTTGCCTGATGCGGCTTCAGCTCCCGGCGAAAGTGGAGGCCGGATCTCACCTGCGCCGAGCCGTGCTTGTTTTGATTTTGATCGGCTGGGTCGCTCTCATTCCCATCACAGGCTTTTTCGTCGCCAGTCTGCTGGGCTTCATTGCCTGCGGCCTCACGGCGCGTTTCGAGCCTTGGCCGGTGCGCCGCTGGGTCGGCTTCGTCGCGCTGGCACTGGGAGCCGTCGCCCTGTTCTATGGTTTGTTCTCTGAAATCCTCAAAGTGCCGTTCCCACAGGGCTGGCTACTGTGAAGATCGACAGCGTCGAAGCCATCGTCCTCCGTGCACCGATCGAGACTCCGGTCAAGACATCGTTCGGCACCATGCACGATCGTCCCGCCGTCGTGGTGCGCATTCGAGACGCCGAAGGCATCGTCGGCTGGGGGGAGGCGTGGTGCAATTTTCCGGCATGTGGAGCGGAGCATCGCGCTCGGCTCGTCAAGACAGTGCTGGCGCCACTCCTTGTCGGCCGGGAGATCGTCGATCCGGCAGCCGAGTGGCGTCGTTTGACCGAAGCGACGCGCATCCTCGCGCTGCAATGCGGCGAACCAGGACCTTTCGCTCAGGCAATCGCAGGCGTCGACATCGCGCTCTGGGATTTGGCCGCAAAGCACGCCGGCCAGCCCTTGTGGCGTATGCTTTCCAGCGACGCTCCCGCTGAGGCTAGGCCCGCAATTCGAGTTTATGCGAGCGGCATCAACCCTGACGGCGCGGAAGAGTTGGTAGCCTGCAAATTGGAGGAGGGCTATCAAGCATTCAAGCTGAAGGTCGGCTTCGGCCCAGAAATCGATCTTGCAAACCTGCAGGCCCTACGACGGCTGATCGGACCGCGCGGCACGCTGATGGCCGACGCCAACCAGGCGTGGGATATCGATGGAGCGCTCAAGATTGTGCCGCGCTTGCGCGACTTCGACCTGACGTGGTTGGAGGAGCCGCTTGCAGCCGATGCGCCTGCTGAGGATTGGGAAGCACTGGCCAAGGCCACGCCAATCCCGCTTGCAGCTGGCGAGAATCTTCGCGGCACCGAGGCATTTGAAACAGCCATCTCGGCAGGCATTCTGTCCGTCATCCAGCCCGATGTCGCGAAATGGGGCGGCATCAGTGAATGCATCTCCGTGGCCCGCCGAATTTTGCAAGCGGGCCGTGTCTACTGCCCGCACTATCTGGGTGGAGGAATCGGTTTAGCCGCTTCTGCGCATGTGCTCGCCGCGGTCGGCGGCCCTGGGATGCTGGAGATCGACTCGAACGATAATCCGCTTGTCCGTGGCCTCTGGCCGGCAATGCCGCAAGTAAGTGGTGGCCAGATCAGTCTCCCAGACACGCCAGGCCTCGGTGTTGAACCAGATCAGGCCGTGTTTCGGATGTATCAGGTCGAGTAAACCAGAACAGTCCACACTCTAAAGCGGCACGCTCACAACGGCCCGCAGGCCGCCCATGTCGCTGTCCTCGAGCGTAACGTCGCCGCCGTGGCTGCGTGCGATATCTCGCGCAATGGCGAGCCCAAGACCGGAGTTGCCGCCTCCCTGGTTCCGGGCGTGATCGAGGCGATAGAACGGGCGGAAGACATTGTCGCGCTCTGACGGCGGAATGCCCGGGCCATCGTCGTTCACTTCTATTCTGACACGGTCCCCATCCCGCACCGCAGTGATGACGACGTGCTCGCCGAAGCGCGCTGCGTTGCTGACGAGATTCATGACCGCCCGCTTGAAGGCTTGCCGCTTCAGCGGGAGAACCAAGCGCTGGAGGCGCTTCGGCAGCCTCAGCTCGATCGAGCTGCCGAACACCTGGGCGTCTTCGTGAATTTCCTCCAGCAACTCGCCCAAGTTCGTGGGCGTCGCCTCCTCTCCGCCATCGCCTTTGGCGAATGCGAGATAGTCCTCCAGCATGTGCTGCATTTCTTTCACGTCAGCCTGCAGCGCACGCACTTCAGGTGTGTCGCCAAGGAGGGCGAGCTCGAGCTTGAAGCGCGTGAGCACGGTTCTGAGGTCGTGGCTGACGCCCGCCAGCATGGTTGTGCGTTGATCGACGTGCTGGCGGATTCGATCGCGCATCTCGAGGAACGCCTGCGCTGCTTGCCGCACCTCGCGCGCGCCGCGAGGACGGAAATCGTCGGGCACTGGGCGCCCCTTGCCGAAGGCATCGGCTGCTTCTGCGAGCCTCAAAATCGGCCGGATCTGATTGCGCAGGAAGAGGATCGCGACGGTCAACAGGACGATCGATGTCCCGACCATCCACATCAGGAAGATGTGCGAGTTCGAGGCGTAGGTCTGCGCCCGCGTCGCCACGAAGCGAAGAATTGCGTCGTCGAGCTTCACCCTAATCTCGACATGACGGGAGTTGCCGACCGTATCGACCCAAAACGGTTGCCGGATTTGCTTCCGGATCTCATTGGAAAGCGTCCGGTCCAGCAGCGAGAAGAACGGCTTCGGCTGCGCCGGCGGCAAGTCGCCCGCAGGCAGAAGCTGCAGCGACAGCTTCATCGTTTCCGCCAGCTCGATGAGGCGCGCGTAATCGTCCTGATGCGGGTAGTCCCGATAGACGCTGATGATCGCCGCGATATCGCGAGCCGTTGCTTCGGACAGGCGTCGGGTCACGGCCTGCCAATGTCTTTCCATGAAGACAAATGCGACGACGCTCTCGAGCAGGACGATGGGCGCAATGATGATGATGAGCGCTCGGGCGTAGAGACCCTTGGGAAGCAGCTCGCCAAACGCGGTTGTGACAGTACGTGCGAGCCCGGCGAACGTCGCTTGGAGCTTGTGCCACCAGGATTCGGCTCTCTCGCCGGCATCGTCGCGGACTGCGACCATGGGGTGCGGTGCCCTATTCAAGCCCGGGGTGAAGGCATCCCGGGCGACAGCCGGGATAATGCACGATTTGAAACAGCGGCCTCCACACCTAATCCGTATACAAAATGTAGCCTTTGCTGCGAACCGTCTGGAGATAGACCGGGTTGGAAGGATCGGCCTCGATCTTCCTGCGTAGGCGATTGATCTGCACGTCGATTGCGCGCTCGCTTCCGGTCGCATCATCGCCCGCAAGCTCGTGCCGCGCAATGGGAACACCGGGCCGCTGGGCGAACTGGCGCAGCAGGTCGCGCTCGCGCTCCGTCAACTTGATGCTCTCGTCCCCGCGCTTCAACTCGCCGCGAGCGATATGGAAGACGAGATCGCCCATACGGATCTCGTCTGCGTTGCCCTGATTGTTCTTTCCGCGGCGAAGAATGTTCTTGATGCGTAGCACCAGCTCACGCGGCTCGAAGGGCTTCGGCAGATAATCATCCACACCGGCTTCAAGCCCCTCGATGCGGTCCTCGGGCTCGGAACGGGCTGTCAGCATGCAAATCGGGACATCGGAGGTCGCCTTTAGGTGGCGAGCGAAATCGAGCCCGCTCTCCCCGGGCATCATCACATCAAGAATGATGAGGTCGAATTTGAGCCCGCGCATGGCAGCGCGCGCAGCGGCAGGGTCAGCCGCAGGGGTGACACGGTAGCCGTGCTCCATGAGGTAGCGTGTCAGCAGGTCTCGGATGCGTTGGTCGTCATCGACGATGAGCACATGCGGCGCATCATCGGGCAGG
The DNA here is from genome assembly GCA_003242645.1 of Pseudomonadota bacterium. Next base: position 12,572 of record QGVC01000038.1, on the reverse strand, counting down.
CATTCGCGCCGACGTGTCCCGTGCTCCACGGTCATGAGTCCCCTCCCGGTCAACCGAAACGAGGCTCAGGCCCTGCCGTCCGGCCCAAAAATCAGCTTCTCGATTCTCGGCCGTTCTCCTTTGGCAATCATTCCGGCGAGAAAGCGGCGCGTCACGGCACCGGACTCGTCACCCGCCTCGGCAAGTGCCGCAGCAACCCGCGCGCATTGCAGCGCCAGAAGCTTGTTCGCGAGCTCCCTGCCCTTCGCCGTCAAGTAGAGCAGTCGCTCGCGGCGATCCTCCGGGCCGGCCTTCTGCAGAATGTAGCCCTGATCCACGAGCTGCTTCAGCACGCGGGCGAGACTTTGCTTGGTAATTTTGAGGATATCAAGAAGGTCGGCCACCCTCAGTCCTGGATGGCGATTGACGAAGTGTAGAACACGGTGATGCGCCCGGCCGAATCCGAACTCGGCCAGCACCGCGTCGGCCTCGCCAGTAAAATCGCGGTAGGCGAAGAAGAGCAGCTCGACAGCTGCAACGAGATCCTCCCGCTCGCTGATCTTGCGGTGATCGCTTGCGGGCTCTCCGTGGCTCGGCGTGGCTGGGCCGACCTGCGGGGGTGCATATATGTCAGTCATGTTGACTTATTTGGAGGCCATTGTTACCCGTGGCAAGTGCCTTTGTGCACTGTAGACCGCGAGTTGTGCGGCTTCTGCGCCCCCAGAAGCGAGCAAGTACGCTCTGATCGGGTGGCGGGGTCGCATTCGCAGCCTATTGCTGGCATGGCATCATCAGAGGCAGGCAGAGATGACATCTCCGAGGAGATAAACCCATGGCTCCGCTCGTTCCTTACCACGACCGCGACGGCTTTATCTGGCTAGACGGCAAGCTCGTGCCATGGCGGGAGGCCAATCTGCACGTACTGAGCCACGGCTTGCACTATGCCAGCGCGGTATTCGAAGGGGAGCGAGCCTATGGTGGCGAGATCTTCAAGCTGAGGGAGCATACGCTCAGGCTGTTCGAGGGCGCCCGCACTCTAGATTTCGAAATCCCCTACACGGTTGAGGAGATCGATGCGGCCTGCCGCGAAACGGTGAAAGCCAACAATCTGGTCGACTGCTACGTCCGCCCGATCGCCTGGCGTGGCAGCGAGCAGATGGGCGTCTCGGCTCAGCTGACGAAGATTCACGTGGCCATCGCTGCCTGGGATTGGGGGTCCTACTTCGATCCAAAGGAGCGGCTGCGCGGCATTCGCATAGCTCTTGCCGAATACCGGCGCCCGGATCCGCGCACGGCCCCCGCCAAGACGAAGGCGGCCGGGTTGTACATGATCTGCACTCTCGAGAAGCACCGCGCCGAGCGCGCCGGCTATGCAGACGCGCTGATGCTCGACTGGCGCGGCCACGTCGCTGAGTGCACGGGCGCCAATATCTTCTTCGTGAAGGACGGCGTTCTGCATACTCCGACTCCGGACTGTTTCCTTGACGGAATCACGCGGCGTACTGTGATCGAGCTCGCCAAGAAGCGCGGCATGCAGGTGCAGGAGCGCACGATTTTGCCGGAGGAGCTCGGCACGTTCTCGGAGTGCTTCATCGTCGGCACTGCGGCCGAGGTGACGCCGGTTCGCGAGATCGGAGAGCATCATTATCAGCCGGGCCGCATCTCCGAAACGCTGCTCAACGACTACATGGCTGCGGTTCAGCCGAAAAAATCGGCCGCGGAGTAGCGTATTTCGCGATTTCCGGCCATTCTTGAGAGCCGTTTTGCAGGCCGGAGCATAAGCTCCGGCCTGTTCTCATTTTTCGCGCAATATCGACAGATTCTTGTCAGGAAAATTCAATTTTTTCTTGATCGCTTATAGGTGGAACGCGAATCAGCCGGTTCGCGCAAAAATCATTTAGTTGAAGGCGTTTCCTGCGCGTGTTTCAGTTGTGTTGCAATTGAGCCAAAGCGCCTGCTCATTTGCAATTTCAATGGAACCATCATCTGACCACCGCGTTAGCGCGATGACCACGTGCACCATGTGCCTGCGTTTGCACGTTCTGGTCTTCCATTCATCGTCAGATAACGGGGGATGCAATGGCCGAGAACGGTCAGACCGCGGTCGCATGGGAGATGCTCAGCAGCGTGGTGGCTATGAGGGCGAAAGCTCGAGAAAACAAGCTGCCAAAGCTCTTGTCCTCTCTACACGGCGTAGAGATCGAGCTGGCGAGGATTATTGCTGGCGCGGACACTCCAGACGGGCATAAGGAGAAGAGCATCCCAGGCGCACCGCTGAAGGTCATCAATGGCTTCGCAGACAGGCAAGCCGAGCTGTTATCGGAAATCGACGATGTTGAGCTGCGAGCCGAGACGCCGATTAGATCTCGATCAACGCGGCGCGCCGGCAGTAGTTCGCGTAGTGATCAGCAACTTCGCGCGCAGGCAAGGCGGTACATGGAAATCGCAAAGCAGCTAAAGGAATTGGTCGATCACAGTGAAGCTGTTGCTACCGGAAACGGTTTCGGCGACTCGTTCGAGAGCGATTGGGAAACCAGCGCCGATGCGCTTCTCGCCGAGCAACACGATCTCTCGTTCACCATCGCGGGCCTGAAGGCGACCACCTTCGAGGGGCTGGTGGAGAAGGCGACCGTCCTCGACGACCTGGTGGAGGAAAACACGGACGATCCAGTGCAACTGCTCGCACGCTCGTTGGCCCGCGACGTGATAGCGATGGGGCAGGCGAAAAAGTCTGCACGCTGAGGTAACAGCCCCGAAATTTGGTTTTTCCACTGCCTGGTTCGATGATCATGAATGCTGAAAGGCGGCGCTAATCGTGCCAGCGCCGCTCCGGTTTATTTTCTTCTGCTGTAGTTACAATAGGCCCCCAAGGTTTGCCCAAGCGCTGTACAGCAGTCGTCGGACGACATTAGCTCGGAGCATGGCAAGAACGCGGACTCATGCTCCGGGAGTGCTGGAAAGTTTGAGCTTTTTGGCAGGGGAGAGCTTCATTCAGCCTCGACCTCGGTCGGCTCAGCTTTCACATTGGACAGCAGCTTCCCGAGACGCCAGCCGAAACCGGCCAAGCTTGTCGGGCTCGTGATTCTTGGCGTTGTCGCGCTGCGCTGGCATTCGGTATAGGCTGGCGATGCTCCACAGCCGTGCGCGAACGGCTCTGGTCATGAGCGCCGCTGCCGCTACGCTCCTTCCATGAACGCCCCGATTCGCACACCCAAAGACGCTCAGCCCGTCCCCTCGCCTGTGCAGGTGGAAGCGGGATTCGTGCACCTTAAGGTGCATTCGGCCTATTCGCTCCTGGAAGGCGCATTGCCCATCGGCACCATCGCCAAGCTGTGCCAGGAGATGGGCTTTCCGGCCGTGGCCCTCACCGACACCAACAACCTCTTCGGTGTGCTCGAGTTCTCCGACAAGCTGAGCCGCGCCGGTATCCAGCCGATCGCGGGCGTGTCCCTGACCATCGATTTCGAGGATACGGAGCGGCAGCGCGCCGGGGGGCCTGCGCCGAGTGCAGAGCAACTTGCCAGGCGCGATGGCATGATCGCGCTCTATGCCATGAGCGAGCGCGGCTACGCGAACCTGATGAAGCTCGTGAGCCGCGCGCATCTGCAATCCGGCGAGGACGAGGGCCCGTACGTCACAATCGACCAGCTCCGTGCTTTTGCCGATGACCTGATTGTGCTGACCGGCGGCCCTGATGGCCCGATCGACAGCGCTCTGCGTGCCGGGCAGAAAGCGCTCGCTGAGGCGAGGCTCAAGACGCTCTCAAAGATTTGTGGCGATCGACTCTATGTGGAGTTGCAGCGTCACGGGCTGGAGCAGGAGGCAATGGTCGAGCCGGAGCTGCTCGATTTGGCCTACAGCCTGGAGCTCCCGATCGTCGCCACCAACGAAGCCTATTTCGCCAGCCCCGACGACTACGAGGCTCACGATGTGCTTCTGTGCATCGCGGAGGGCCGGTACGTCGTCGAGGACGACCGGCGGCGCGTAACGCCCGATCACTACTTCAAGAGCGCCGGGGAGATGGCGGAGCTGTTCCGTGATCTGCCCGAGGCGCTCGAGAATACGATCGAGATCGCCAAGCGATGCCCGTTCCGCCCCCTGGGCCGCAAGCCGATTTTGCCCCGCTTCGTCTCTGCGGGCGAGGGCGCCTCAGAGGCCGACCAACTCGCTGTCGAGGCGGCCGAGCTGAAGCGTCAGGCCGAGGAAGGCTTGAAAGCGCGGCTCGCCGCTAATCAGCTGGCTCCCGGCTTTACCGAGGAGGACTATTGGAAACGCCTCGAATACGAGCTGGACATCATCACCCGGATGAAATTCCCGGGCTACTTCCTCATCGTGTCCGACTTCATCAAATGGGCGAAGAGCCAGGGCATCCCGGTCGGGCCCGGACGCGGATCAGGCGCGGGCTCACTCGTTGCGTGGGCGCTGACGATCACCGACCTTGATCCGCTGCGGTTCGGCCTGCTGTTCGAGCGCTTCCTCAATCCTGAACGCATCTCGATGCCGGACTTCGACATCGATTTCTGTCAGGACCGGCGCGACGAGGTCATTCGCTACGTCCAGCAAAAATACGGAGCGGATCGGGTCGCTCAGATCATCACGCACGGAAAGCTGCAGGCCCGCGCGGTGTTGCGCGACGTCGGCCGCGTGCTGCAGATGCCCTATGGGCAGGTCGACAAGCTCTGCAAGCTGGTGCCGAACAACCCGGCTAATCCCGTAACGCTGGCCGAGGCCATCGCCAGCGAGCCGAAGTTGCAGGAAGCGCGCGACTCTGAGCCGATCGTCGCCCGGCTGCTGGAGATCGCCCAGAAGCTGGAGGGCCTTTACCGGCACGCATCGACACATGCCGCTGGCATGGTGATCGGCGACCGGCCGCTCGACGAGCTGGTGCCGCTCTATCGCGATCCGAAATCCAGCTTCCCCATCACGCAATTCAACTGGAAGCAGGTAGAGGCGGCAGGCCTTGTCAAGTTCGACTTCCTGGGGCTCAAGACCCTCACCGTCCTGCAGAAGACCGTAGATCTCATCAAGCAATGCCGCGGGGTGACGGTTGATCTGTCCAAGGTGCCTTTGGACGATCGGCCTACATATGAGCTGCTGGCCCGAGCAGAAACGGTCGGTGTGTTCCAGCTGGAAAGCACGGGCATGCGCGAAAGCCTCAGGCAGCTCAAACCCGACCGCTTCGAGGACATCATCGCCATGGTGGCGCTCTACCGGCCCGGCCCCATGGACAACATCCCCGTCTACATCAATCGCAAGCACGGGAAGGAGCCGGTCGATTACCTGCACCCGATGTTGGAGCCGATCCTAAAGGAGACTTACGGCGTCATCATCTACCAGGAGCAGGTGATGCAGATCGCGCAGGTCCTCGCCGGCTACTCGCTCGGCGAAGCCGACCTGCTCCGGCGCGCCATGGGCAAGAAAGACAAGGCCGAAATGGCGAAGCAGCAGGCGCGCTTCGTCGAAGGAGCGATGAAGAACGGCGTCAGCCAAAAGGACGCCGTCTACATTTTCGAGCTGGTCGACAAGTTCGCCGGGTACGGCTTCAACAAGTCCCACGCAGCCGCCTATGCGCTGGTGAGCTATCACACCGCCTATCTCAAGGCGAATTACCCGGAGGAGTTTCTGGCGGCGTCGATGACGCTGGATATGGGCAACACGGACAAGCTCAGCGTGTTCGCGGCGGAAGCCCGCCGCAGTGGCATCGTCGTCAAGCCGCCGTGCGTGAATGAATCAGCTGTCGATTTTCTGCCGGAGCCATCGCGCGGTGAGGGACAGCCCGGAGCGATCCGCTATTCGCTCGCTGCACTGAAGAACATCGGCACCGCTGCCGTTGAATCCATTGTCGAAGAACGGAGGAAAGGCGGGCCATTCAAAGACCTGTCCGATTTTGCGGCGCGTTTGAACGCAAAAGCGCTCAACAAGCGCGCGCTTGAAACGCTCGCCGCAGCAGGCGCTTTCGACGCGCTAACTCCCGATCGCGCGCTGGTCTTCAACAATGTCGATCAGATTCTTGCGCTCGCCAACAGGCTTGCCTCCGATGCGGAGACCGGCATCAGCGATCTGTTCGGCGGCGCATTGGCTTCTGCGCCGCAGCTCGATCTGAGGCCGACGAAGCCCTGGACGCCGATGGAGCGGCTGGAGAAAGAGTTCGATGCCGTCGGCTTTTTCCTCTCAGGCCATCCGCTCGACGAGTACGAGAGCGTGCTCGCAAGCCTTGGTGTGCAGCGGTGGTCAGAGTTCGAGGCGGCAACCGAGCGCGGCGTGTCGGCAGGGCGGCTCGCCGGCATCGTCGTTTCTGCGCGCGAACGCAAATCCCAGCGCGGCAACAAATTCGCGTTCGCCATGTTCTCCGATCCCAGCGGGCAATTCGAGGCGGTGATCTTTTCCGACACCCTGGCGCAGGCACGCGATCTTCTGGAGCCCGGCACGCCTGTGCTGCTGACCGTCGAGGCCGAGCGTGACGGAGAGAGTGTCAAGCTACGCGTGCAACACCTGGAAGCACTCGATAAGGCCGCGGGCGCAGTTCAGCGCGGCCTCAAGGTGGTGCTCGCGGGAGAGGCCGTTATCGCCCGCCAATCCGAAATCGCCAGCATCAAAGAGCTGCTGAAACCGGGCCGCGGCGAAATCCGGCTAGTCCTCAGGCTTGACGAGAAAGGCCGCGACGTCGAGCTGGCCGTACCGGGGCGCTACGAGGTCAACCCGATGCTCAAAGGCACCCTGTCGACAGTGCCAGGGGTGCTGGAGGTGCTCGATTTGTGAGCTGGCTCGCGCGCCGCGTCGATCATTCAAGAACGACTTGGCGACATCTCTTTCCAATATCTGCTGCTCAACCTGCGCCTTAGAACCCAATTTGAACTAGTCACCGAACTCGATTAGGTGAGGGTTCAAGGAACGGTAATTTCAGTAGGCCATGGCTTCCTTCGAGCGCATCGTCATCCTCACAGGTGCCGGCCTTTCCGCCGAGTCTGGTCTCGCCACCTTTCGCGACAAGGACGGCATCTGGAGCAAGTACGACCTCACCGAAGTGGCAACGCCCGAGGCGTTTGCCGCCAATCCTCAGCGCGTGCACGAATTCTACAACATGCGGCGGCGCGGATTGCGGGATGCCAAACCCAATGCCGCCCACTTGGCCTTGGCGCGGCTGGAGCGCGAGCACCCCGGCGAGGTCACGATCATTACGCAGAACATCGATGCTTTGCACGAGGCGGCTGGCACGCGGCGGCTCATCCATATGCACGGCGAGCTCCTGAAGGCGCTCTGTACCCGGTGCGAAGCTCGCCATCCCTGGCACGATGACTTATCGGTTGATACCCCCTGCCCTTCCTGCAGCAAGGCCGGTGGCCTTCGGCCCGACGTGGTGTGGTTCGGCGAGATGCCCTACCACATGGACGAGATTTACGACGTCCTTGCCAAGGCGGACCTGTTCGTCTCGATCGGCACGAGCGGCACCGTGTATCCCGCAGCCGGCTTCGTACGGGAAGCTCGAGCAGCGGGCGCCCATACGGTGGAGCTCAATCTCGAACCCTCGCTAGGCGTCAACCTTTTCGCTGAAGCGATCCACGGACCGGCCACGCGCATCGTGCCGGAGTGGGTCGACCGGGTTCTTTCCGGAAATTACGCAAGATAGGACAGCATATCTGCGCTAGAGCGCCCCTGTCCGCGCGTACTGGATGATGATGTCCGCTGCCGCGTCGCTCGGTTTGCTGGCCTCCACGGCCAGGCGCTCAGGAATGCGAGCCAGTAAGTCGAGCTGGCGACGGCGTTCCGGTGTCGTGCTGAGGAGCGGTGCCACTGCGGCGGCCAGCTTTTCGGGCGTGCAGTCCTCTTGCACGAACTCGGGGTAGACATTCTCGCCGAGAACTAGATTGGCGAGGACGATCGACGGCACCTTCACCAGGAAGCGAAGGCGGGCCGCGATGGGATCCACGCGGTACGCGACGACGGCCGGTGTTCCAACGAGGGCAAGCTCTAGCGTCACCGTGCCCGAGGCCGCCAGCGCGGCAGTCGCCAGCTTGAATGCGCTGAACTTGTCTTCATCGCCCTCGACCAAGTGGGGGCGAACCGGCCACTCACCAACCGCCTGTTCGATGACGCTCCTGAGATGCGGCACCGCCGGAATGATGACCTGGCGAACCAGCCCGCGGGCATGAAGCAGCCGAACGGCCTCTCCAAAGGGTTGCATCAGCCGTTCGACCTCCGAGGACCGGCTGCCAGGCAGCACCACAAGAATGGGCTGGTCTCGCTCTAACTCCAGCCTCTCGGCAAGCGGCGTTGGATTAAGGCTCTCCAACCATTCCCGCCGCTCGATCAAAGGGTGACCCACGTATGTGCATGGCGGGCCGCCGAGCTTCCGGTGGGCCTCAGGCTCAAAAGGCAGCAACGCAAGCACGTGATCGACGTAGCGCCGCATGCGCTTGGCCCGCCCGGGACGCCAGGCCCACACGGTTGGGCTCACGTAGTCGACTATCGGGATGGCAGGACAGCGCCGGCGGATGCGCTTGGCGATGGCGTGGGTGAACTCGGGGCTGTCGATGATCACGACAACATCGGGCCTTTCCGCGACCGCCGCATCGACTGTGGCGTAGACGCGGCTGATAATCCGCGGCAGCCGCCGCAAGATGGACAGCGGCCCCATGACGGCCACATCCGACAGCGGAAAAAGGCTCTTGAGGCCGCGGGCCCCCATTTGCGCGCCGCCCACGCCAGAGAAGACGACACTTTGGTCAAGTTTCGCCTGCAGGGCCGACATCAGGCTGGCGCCCAGCGCATCCCCGGACTGCTCGCCAGCCACAAGAAAAATGTGCAGCGGCTTGTCGCTGCCGTTCATCCGTGGTCCTCGCAAGTGAGAACGAACAACCCAGCCGTCGCCGCTGCAATGGCGAACTCGGAACGCTCGCGATCAGGCCACGGCCCAGCGAGGACAACACCGGCGAGACCGGAGCTCGCGGCCCATCGCGTGCAAGCCGTCGCGTTGGCGTCGGTCGCCCGAAGCGCCACAACACCGCGCCTGCGGCGCGAGCTGCGATCGCCCCACTGGCGGAGGCCGGCGACGCGTTCGAGCATCCGCTCCGTCCCCTCGCCCGACTCGATGGCAAGAACGTGCTGACGGGCGACGACGGCCGCTGCGCCCACGCCAAACGGCCGAACGGTGGCTATGGCTTGGAGCGCGCGCTCGGCATCCCGAATATCGCGCCACTTCACCTTCCCGCTGACCCACCTGAGGCGGCCCGGTTCTGCTTCTCCTTGCGGTCGCTGTGGAGCCGCTGACAACTGAGCTTCCGGGTCGGCGCCGACGAGAAACAGCCCCGTTTCCCCCAAGAGCTCGCGAACCTTATCGCGTTTCGCCACCAGCACCTGACGCGCCGCTACCGCTATGCCGTCGAGACCGGCAGCCGCAGCTCCTTCGACGGTCCGTGGCCCGACGGCAGGCAGATCGACCCGCAGCTCCTGTCCGCGCTTGGGCGCCTTGACGATGACGCCGCCGCGCCCGCCATACCCCGCCGCACGCATTTCCTGCACGCGCGCGAGCATACGATCCGTGCCCTCGGCGCCTTCGATGGCGATGGGCCTCCCTTCGGAGACCACAACCGCCTGCGCGACGTCGAGCGGCGCCAGCGCCTCGATGAGCGCAAAGCCGAGCGCAATATCCCGGCGAAGCTCATCTCCCGGCTCCGCGCCGCCAAGCACACCCTCTTCCGCTAGCAGTGCGGGCGCCACGTCGTGGGCGCCGAAGACGCGGAAACCATGCCTCTCGAAAAAGGAGACCACGCGGCGGAGGACGCTGTCGTCGCCGCCAACCATCAGGCTCAGAATAAGCGGCAGATTGCAGAAAAACCCGAGGTCCGGGCGCAACTTCAACAGATCGGGCCGTTTCACACCACCGAGAATGACGAGGTCCTGGCAGCCTGCCTCGCGAAAGGCGCGCAGCATGCCACCAATCTGGCCCAGGCCCATCCAAATGTGCGGATGCGTTTCGATGCCGGGCTCGGCCTCGCCTTGAATGGCGACGATGTACACGGGGCGGCCGGTCCGGCGAACCTCGTTCGCGACTTCCAGCGGCAATCCGCCGTTGCCAGCCAGAATTCCCAGCGGGCCAAGGCCCGTCTCCACGTTCAGCCCTCGGAATGGCGCGGAGTGCACAAGGATCTTTTACCGCCCTCCCGGATGAAGGCCACGATCTCCTGCACGAGAGGGTGGTTTTCGAATTCCGCGGCGACGTCGTCGAGGCGCTCCTTCAGCGTGCCCTCTGCCGCGAACAGCAACCGGTAGGCTCGGCGAAGATCATGGATAGTCTCCCGCGAGAACCCGCGCCGCTGAAGACCGATGATGTTGAGGCCGGACAAATGGGCGCGGTTGCCGACCGCCATGCCGTACGGGATCAGGTCATTCTCGAGCCCCGACATTCCTCCGAGGAATGCGTGAGCACCGATCCGCGCGAACTGAATGACGGCCGCTCCGCCGCCGAGGATGGCGTAGTCTCCAACCGTGCAATGCCCCGCCAGCATGACGTTGTTGGAGAACACGACGTTGTTGCCGATGCGGCAATCGTGGCCGACGTGCGAGTTGGCCAGAAACGCACAGTTGTTTCCAATGACCGTATGGAGGCCCCCACCCGCGGTGCCGGGGTTCATCGTAACGCCCTCGCGGATGAGGCAGTCGGAGCCGATCGTCAGCGTCGAAGGCTCGCCCTTGTATTTCAAATCCTGGGGCTGATGGCCGATCGAGGCGAAGGGAAAGATGCGCGTGCGCGGGCCAATCGTCGTCCGGCCAGCCACAACGACATGGCTGATCAGCTCGCAGTCATCACCGAGCGTCACCTCCGGCCCGACGAAGCAATAGGGGCCGATCTTGACGCGGGCTCCAAGCTTGGCGCCGGGCTCGACAATGGCGGTGGGATGAATTTGAACGTCAGCCATTCTGTTCCGCGATGGCCTGCGTCTCGGGAGTATCGACGATCATGGCGCTGATCTCGGCCTCGGCCGCGACCTGCCCATTGACGCGTGCTTCACCGTAGAAGCGCCACGCGCGACCGCGGCTCCGAATCTTCCGCACATGGAAGTGAATTTGATCGCCCGGCACAATGGGTTTGCGGAACTTCGCCTTGTCGATGCCCATGAAATAGACGAGCTGGGGGCGGTAGCTTTCACCGAGGCTGTGGACGCACAGCGCACCGGCCGTCTGCGCCAGGCCCTCGATGATGAGCACGCCGGGCATGACGGGGTAGCTTGGAAAGTGCCCCTGGAAGAAAGGCTCGTTGATGGTGACGTTCTTCAGCCCAACCGCGGACTCGTCACGATCCATATCGTAGATGCGGTCGACCAGGAGGAAGGGATACCTGTGCGGCAGCAGATTGAGCAGGCGCGCGATGTCGGCCGTGCCGAGCTGCCCTTTTGCTGGCGCGTCATTCATTGCCTTTCCACTCCTTCTGGTACGCGTGCGTTCACCTCTGCTGTCCCTTCCATCCTTTAGGTCTCGCTTCCACCCTCATCCGTTCCGGGCGCATGGCGGCCCTGCTTCGCCAGGCGGCTCAGCACGGCGAGCTCACGTGCCCAGTCTTTGAGCGGCCGTGCGGGCGTGCCGCCGACGCGAGCACCGGGCGGTATGTCGTCCTTGGGGTGCGAGGCACCCGCGATCTGCGCGCCCGTGCCAATCTTGATGTGCCCAACGGTTCCAGACTGGCCCCCCATGACGACGAAGTCACCGAGCTCAGTCGAGCCCGAGATTCCGCAGTGCGCCACGATCACACAGTGCCTGCCGATAACGACGTTGTGCCCGATTTGCACGAGATTATCAATTTTTGTGCCCTCGCCGATAATCGTATCGTTGAGCGCTCCCCGGTCGATGGTCGTATTTGCGCCGATCTCGACATCATCCTGAATGATGACGCGGCCGATCTGCGGCACCTTGAGGTGGCCCTGCGGCCCCATGGCAAAGCCGAAGCCATCCTGGCCGATTCTCACCCCGGCGTGCAGAATGACGCGGTTGCCGATGAGAGCGTGTGTGACGGTCGCTCCGGGGCCGATGTAGCAGTCTCGGCCGATGGTGCAGCGATAGCCGATGACGGCTCCAGCGGCAACGACTGTGCCGCGGCCGATTTGCGCCTCCGGACCGATGATGGCTCCCGGCTCGATCAATACACCCTCTTCGAGCTGGGCGGTCGGGTCAATCGGCACCGTGCTTCCTGCACGCGAAACTTTGGGCCGCAGCGCGTCGGGATAGAAGAGTTGCAGCGCGCGCGCGAAGCCGTGGTACGGGGTCGCCGTCACAAGAGCCGCAGTGCCTGCAGGCACTCTCGAAGCTAAAGCTGGTGAGATGAGGCAAGCGGCTGCACGTGTGTTTGCCAGCTGCGGAAGATACTTGCGGTTGTCCAGGAACGACACGTGACCTCTTCCCGCGTCAGCCAGCGGCTTGACGTCGGAGATCAGCAATTCGCCATCGGCACCCGGCACCAGCTCAGCGCCGGCAGCACGGGCCACCTCGGCCAAAGGAAAGGGGCCGGCACGTTCGAAGAAGCCAGGGTGCTCCATAGGATCACTTTCGCTGAACGGGCCCGATCCAGTTGCGCTCTTCTTGCTGATCGCTCAGCGCGGGAG
>QGVC01000345.1 GCA_003242645.1 Pseudomonadota bacterium | reverse complement strand
AATCAGCACTATGTTAAGCAGCACCGGCGCCGCAGCTGCTGCCAGAAACCGGCCCATGCTGTTGAGCACGCCCGAGAGCAGCGCGACGAGGGACATGCACAGGAGGTAAGGGAAGGCGATCTGCGTCAGCAGGACGGTCAGGTCGTACTTCTCCGGGTCGGTGACGAAGCCTGGCGCCAGCAGCAGCATGAGCCACGGCATCGCGATGATCGCCACCACCGAGAAGGCGACGACGACGAACGTAAGGCAGGAGAGGGCATCATCGGCGAATTGCCGTGCTGCGTCTGAGCCTTCTCCCTCCAGCTTCTTGGCGAACAGGGGCACGAAAGCAGCATTGAAAGCGCCTTCACCGAAAAGCCGCCGGAACAGATTGGGGAAGCGGATAGCAACGAAGAACGCGTCGGCGACCAGACCTGTGCCAAGGGCCGCCGCGATGAAGATGTCTCGGACGAAGCCCGTCACGCGGCTCACCATTGTGAGCCCGCCGACGGTCGCGAATGCTCGATAGAGATTCATGCAGTCTCGGGGACACGAGACAGAACGCCGATCAGCCGCTCGCGGATCGCGGCCTGGCGTTGCTCGCTCGTGACCTTCTTCCCGGTCAGATCCGTGACATAAAAGACGTCGACCGCCTTCTCACCGTAGGTGGTGATGTGCGCCGAGGTGATATCGAGATTGAGATCGGAAATGGCGCTGGTGAGGTCATAGAGCAGACCTGGCCGGTCGCGGCCCGAGACCTCGATCACTGAAAACTGGTCCGAAAGCGCATTGTTGATGATCGCTTCGGGCTCGACGGTGAATGCCGTGATCCGTCGCTCAGCCGGCTTCCGTTTGGCCATAAGATCCTTTATGCGCACCTCGCCGCCGAGCGCCCGCTCGATCGTTCTCGCAATCTGTGCCATCCGGCGCGCCTCATCCATCTCGTCCGCGAACTCCCGCTGCAGCAAGAACGTGTCGAGAGCAAGTCCATCGCGAGTGGTCGAGATGTGCGCGCCGATGATGTTGGCGCCAGAGGCCGCGCAGGCGCCGGCAAACAGAGCCAGCAGACGCGGATGGTTGGGCGCCAAAATCGATAGCTCCGTGATGCCAGTAAACGGACTCGATGTGTAGGACGTGGCAAGCCGCAGGCCTTCCGCCTCGGCGCGGCGGATCAGGCGCGCGTGCTCGACCTGCTTCCGCGTGTCCGTCTTCAGCCAATAGTCGTCGTAGTGGCGCTGAATGAAGCGTTCGACCTCGTCAGCCGGCCAATTAGCAAGCTCGCTGCGCAAGAGCGCCTGGGCTTGGGCGATGCGCTCGCGACGCGACACTTGCGTGTGGCCGCCGGCGACCAGGGGCTCGGTCTCCCAATAGAGCTCGCGCAGGAGCTGGCCCTTCCAGCTATTCCAAGTGCCTGGGCCGACAGCACGAATGTCGGCAACGGTTAGAAGTAGGAGAAGCTTCAGCCTTTCGGGGCTTTGCACAACCTCTGCGAAGTCGCGAATGGTCTTGGGGTCGGCCAGGTCGCGGCTCTGCGCGATGTTGCTCATCACGAGATGGTTTTCGATCAGCCATGCGACGGTTTCCGTTTCCGCCGCCGAAAGCCCAAGTCGGGGGCACAGGTTCCGCGCCAGGCGTGCTCCGAGCACCGAGTGGTCTTCGTAACGCCCCTTGCCGATGTCGTGGAGGAAAGCCGCAACGTAGAGGGCACGCCGGTTCTGTATGGTGCGGATGATCTCCGTTGAGAGCGGCAATGCCTTCGCCAGCTGCCCCTTCTCAATGGCCGAGAGCTGACCGACGGTGCGCAGCAGATGCTCGTCCACCGTGTAGTGATGATACATGTTGAACTGCATCATCGAGACGACGCGGCCGAACTCCGGGATGAACCGGCCCAGCACGCCCGCCTCGTTCATCCGCCGAAGGGTGCCCTCGGGGTTGTTTCGCGAGGTCAGCAGATCAAGGAAGATGCGGTTGGCCTCGGGGCTGTTGCGCAGCTTGTCGTCGATCAGCCGGAGCGAGGTGCGCAGAAGGCGGACGGCCGAAGGATGGAAGAAGGTGCCGGTTTCCTCCGCCACGGCAAAGAAGCGGATGAGGTTCAGCGGATCGCGCCGGAACACATCCGGGTCGCTGATGTTCAGGCGATCGTTGTCGATCCGGAAAGCCGTTGTCCGCCGGATGCGCCGCCGCGTCACCCATGTCACCGGATTGAGGAGCTGATTGATCCGCGGCGCCGACTTGAGCTGCTGCATTTCGAGCGCCGAGCAAAGGATCGTGGTGAGATTTCCCACCTCCTTGGCGATGAGGAAGTAGTGCTTCATGAAGCGCTCGACGCCCCGCAGCCCGCCGTGGGTCTTGTAGGCGAGGCGTTCGGCCATGACCGGCTGCAGGTCGAAGGTGAGGCGCTCCTCCGGCCGGCCCGTGAGAAAGTGCAGATGACAGCGGACGCTCCACAGAAAGGTCTCACACCGGCGGAAGGTCGCCATCTCGGCAGGGGTGAACACGCCGGCGCTGGCCAGCCCCTTACTGGGACCCTCGCCATGAAGGTACATCGAGAGCCAGTGTAGCGTGTGGAGGTCTCGCAAACCGCCCTTGCCGTCCTTGATGTTGGGCTCGACCAGATAACGGCTCTGGCCGGTGCGGCGGTGCCGCTCGTCGCGTTCCGCCATCTTCGCCTCGACAAACTGGCGGGCGGTGGCGGTCGTGACCACCTCTGCCCAAAAGCGGTTTTCCAGCTCCCGGTGAAGCTCCGCATCACCATGGATGAAGCGCTGGTCGAGCAGGGCCGTGAGAATGGTGTGGTCGGACAGCGCCAGCTTGATGCACTGGTCAACGGTGCGTGTTGCGTGCCCTACTTTCAGACCGAGGTCCCAAAGCAGGTAGAGCATGTACTCTGCGACGCTCTCGCCCCAGGGGGTTTGTTTGTAGGGCAGCAGGAAGAGGAGATCGATATCCGAGCCCGGAGCGAGCATGCCGCGGCCGAAGCCGCCCGTCGCGACGATGGCCATGCGCTCGGCGTCCGAGGGATTTGTCGCGCGGTAAACGTGCGCCGACGTGTAATCGTAGATCAGCCGAACCAGCTCATCCGTGAAAAGCGATAGCCCGCTTGCGCAACGCCGCCCGTCGCCGTCGGCCAAGAGCTGCGCCTCAGCGGCGGCACGGGCATTCTTGAGCAAGGCTTTGCAGTAGCTAAGAATTTGTGGGCGCGCGTCGCCGGCGCCGCCAGCTTCCGTCGCGATCCGCGCAAGATCCTCACGGGCTTCGAGCGGGTCAAAATACGGGGCTTTGGCTATGACCGAAACGTCCATTTGCAATGCTCGTAGCCGGTACTCCTGGCGGGCGCCTTCATGTGCCTGATGACGCGAGGCCTGCCCGGGAAAAAGGGCACAAGACCGGCTTTCGAGGAGCCTTCCTTGCTTCGACCTTCGCGCGCTCGGTGCTTATTCCTGGTGCCGTTGCGACTCGCTGCGCCGAAGAGCTTTCAATTCATAGAGAGCGTCGAGCGCTGCACGCGGACTAAGCTCATCGGGATTGAGCTTATCAAGAGCGAGCTCAAGCGCCGAGGGGGCATTGCGTCCGGGATCCGGGGCCGCCTGCACTTCGTGGGCGAAGAGTGGCAGATCCTCGAGCGAGTCACTGGCAGCTCGGCGTCTGTCCGACCTCTCGAGCCGAGCCAGCACCTCTCGCGCCCGTTTCACGACGGGTCCCGGCAGGCCGGCAAGCTTCGCCACCTGGATGCCATAAGACCGATCGGCTGCTCCGGGCCGCACCTTGTGCAGAAAGATAATCTGGTCCCGCCACTCCTTCACGTCCATGGTGACCGTCGCAAGAGCCGGCAGCCGGCCGGCAAGCGCGGTCAGCTCGTGGTAATGGGTGGCGAACAGCGTGCGGCAGCGGCAAACATCG
>QGVC01000037.1 GCA_003242645.1 Pseudomonadota bacterium | reverse complement strand
CGTCAATCTCGATCTGCGGCCACGAGTCAAAGTTTTCGCGCGATTCGAGCGCTTCGAGCGGTTCGTCTCGGTCCTGGTCTACATCCCGCGTGACCGCTTCTCCACGACCGTCCGTGAACGGATCGGCGATATCCTCGCGGAGGTTTACGGCGGCCACGTCAGAGATTTCACGCCTTTCTTCCCCGAAGGACCGCTCGTGCGCGTCCACTACATCATCGAGCGGCACGAAGAGACGCGTCCGCGCATCCGGGAGCAAGAGCTGGAAGCGCAGATTACTGAGGCCACCCGCACGTGGGATGATCGGCTCACGGACGCTCTCACCAAAGCAGGCGGGAATTTTGCCGCGCTGGCGCCGAAATATCTCGGAGCATTTCCCGCCGGATACACGGAAACGTTCAGCGCCAAACGCGCCATCGAGGACATTGCGCGGATCGAGCGCCTGAGCCCTGAGCAGCCGCTCGCGATCGACTTTCATGCGGATGAGGGGGAAGCGCGACGGCTGCACGCTGCGATCTATCGCTTCGATCAGCCCATTCCGCTGTCTGAGCGGGTGCCCGTGCTCGAAAACATGGGCTTCTTCGTCATAGACGAGCGCAGCTACCGCGTTACACCACGCATCGACGGCGCGACCCGCGAGGTGGCGCTGCACGACATGGTGCTGGAGCCGGCCGACGGCATTCCGATAGACCTGCCCTTGCATGACAGGCGGGCCGAGGAGTGCTTCTTGGCCGTTTGCCGCGGCGATGCGGAGAACGACAACTTCAATCGTCTCGTCATCACAGCTGGCGCTGACTGGCGCGAAGTGGCAGCGCTGAGGGCCTACGCCACTTACTTGAGGCAAATCGGCGTGCCGTTCGGTTTCCGCTACATCGGTGAGACGCTGAACCGCCATGCCGGCGTGGCGCGAGACTTCCTCGAGCTGTTCCACACCCGATTCGATCCGGACCGGCGCTGGACAAGAGAGCAGCGCGCCGAGGCCGAGCAACGTATTCGGAAACGGATCCAAGGGGCGCTGGGACAGGTCGCCAGTCTCGACGAAGATCGGATCCTGCGCCACTACCTGAGCCTCATCTCGGCGACCGTGCGCACCAACTTCTTCCAGCGCGACGAGAAGGGGCGGCCGCCAGCCACGATCGCGTTCAAGTTCGCACCCGAGTTCATCGAGGGTTTGCCCGAGCCGAAGCCGTATCGGGAGATCTGGGTCTACAGCCCCCGGGTGGAGGGCGTGCACCTGCGCTTCGCGCCCATCGCGCGTGGCGGCATCCGCTGGTCCGACAGAGCGCAGGATTTCCGCACCGAGGTGCTGGGTCTAGCGAAGGCGCAGCAGGTCAAGAACACAGTGATCGTGCCGCAAGGTGCCAAAGGCGGCTTCGTGCCGAAGCAGCTCCCACGGTCCGGATCACGCGGTGAAATCGCGAAAGAGGGCCTTGCTGCCTACCGGGCTTTCATCTCCTCGATGCTTGACATCACGGACAACATCGTGGGTGGAGAGATCGTCCCGCCGGATCGCGTGGTCCGGCACGACGGCGATGACCCGTACCTCGTCGTAGCCGCCGACAAGGGCACGGCGACCTTCTCCGATCCCGCCAATGAAATTTCGCTTCAACACAACTACTGGCTTGGAGATGCATTCGCCTCCGGCGGCTCGGCAGGCTACGACCACAAGCGCATGGGGATCACGGCGCGCGGTGCGTGGGAGTGCGTCAAGCGGCATTTCCGCGAGATGGACATCGACATCGAGGCGCAGCCATTCCGCGTGGTCGGCGTCGGCGACATGTCGGGCGACGTGTTCGGCAACGGGATGCTGCGATCTCGGACGATCAAGCTGATCGCCGCCTTTGACCATCGGGACATTTTTATCGATCCCGATCCAGACCCCGAAGCGAGCTTCGCCGAGCGAAAGCGCCTCTTCGAGCTGCCGCGCTCGAGCTGGCAGGACTACAACAAGGCTCTGATTTCCCGCGGCGGCGGCGTGTTCTCGCGCTCAATGAAATCCATTCCTCTGTCGCCGGAGATGCGGCGCATGCTGGGCGTTGACGCCGAAACGATGACGCCTGCGGAGCTGATAAGGGCCATTCTCACGTGCGAGACGGACCTGCTTTGGTTCGGCGGCATCGGCACGTTCATTCGGGCTTCCCACGAAACCAACGAGCAGGTCGGGGATCGCGCGAACGATGCGATCCGCGTAACTGCGCAGGAGGTGCGCGCGAAGGTGATTGGCGAGGGTGCGAATCTCGCTGTCACTCAGCTCGGGCGAATCGAGTTCGCGCGCAACGGCGGCCGCATCAACACCGATTTCATCGACAATTCCGCGGGCGTGAACTCGTCCGACCTCGAGGTGAACATTAAGATAGCCCTTGGGCCGGCCGTGGCCTCAGGCCGCCTCGATCCGCAGGCGCGGCGCGAGCTGCTGGCGTCCATGACCGAGGATGTTGCAGCCGCATGCCTCGTCAATAACTACCAGCAGTCTCTTGCCCTGAGCCTGGCGGAGCGCAGAGCCCTGCGGGATGCCGTGTACCTGTCGCGGCTCATGGAGGACCTCGAGGAGCGCGGGCTCTTGGATCGGAAGCTGCAGTTCCTCCCAAGCCCGCAGGAAATGGCGCAGAGACAATCCACCGGAATTGGGATGACGCGGCCGGAACTGGCCGTTTTGCTCAGCCTCGCCAAGCTTGCGCTGTCCAAGGATTTGATCTCCACCTCATTGCCGGACGACCCGGTTTGCGAGCCGCTGCTGACCAACTACTTCCCCGAGGCGCTGCGGGAGAATTTCTTCGAAGAGATCAAAGCCCACCGCTTGCGCCGGGAGATCATTGTCACTGGCCTGACCAACGCAATGCTCAATCGCGGCGGCCCTGCGATGGCCGTCCGGCTTGCTGATGAAAGCGGCCGCGGACCAGGGGATGTCGCAGCGGCGTTCCTCATCGTCAGCTCGGTGTTCCACCTGCCTCATCTCTGGCACGCAGTGGACGCGCTCGACGGCAAGATGCCAGGCCAGGCTCAGCTCGACCTCTATCTGCGCATACAGGATTTCCTGCTCGAACAGGTTTCGGGCCTGCTGCGAACGGTTCCACTCGGTGATCTTGCAGCTACGATCGCCAATTACCGCGCGGGCGTCGAAGAGCTGAGCCACGTCTTCGGCGAGTGCCTCACGCCGGCTCAGCTCGAACGAGTGGCCGCAAGCCGGCAGGCGATGGAACGGTCCGGAGCGACACCGGAGGTGGCAGAACGTATAGCCGCCCTCGACGTCCTTTCTCACGCCATGACCATCACGCGGCTTGCCCGCGAGACGAACCGTCCGATCATGGATGCGGCGCGCATCGCCTTCGCCGCGAGCGACTACTTCCATCTCGACGAGCTCAAGACACTCGCCGCCGGCTTGCAAATCCGCGACTACTTCGACCGGCTTGCGGTCAATGGCGCGATCTACACGCTCGAGACAGCGCGCCGTGCCCTGTCGCGCGAGGTGCTCCATGAGGCGATCGGCGCTGCCGATTTCGCGGCGTGGGAGCGCGAGCACGGCGGACGACTGGCGCGAGCCAAGATGGCCCTTGACGAGATCGCGGCGACGGGCGACTTGACGGTCTCACGGCTGACGGTTGTTGCATCGCGGGTGCGCGATCTCACATCCGTCTGATGCCGCGAGCTGCCGAAAGGGGGACCGCACGTTGATGTCATCACGGCCCGCCGAGGCCGAACCTTCGACCTCACCGCGGGCTGCCGCTCCCAAGCGCGCCTTGGTCAGCTGGGCGCTGGTCGACTGGGCTTTGCAGCCCTACTACACGCTTATCCTGACTTTTCTGTTCGCGCCCTACTTCACCTCCGCCGTCGTGGGCGATCCTGTGCGGGGACAGGCGCTGTGGGGCTACGCCGCGGCGATCGCCGGCATTCTCATCGCTGTCGGCAGCCCGGTACTCGGCGCAATGGCCGACGAAAACGGGCGGCGTAAGCCGTGGGTCGCCCTATTCGCCGTGGTCCTGGTTGCGGGGATGGCGTCGCTTTGGTGGGCCAAACCTGCGGCTTCGGATGCCGCTTTGTTTCTGATCCTCGTTGCGTTCATCGCAGCGACGATCGCGGCCGAGTTCGCCACCGTTTTCACCAACGCCATGATGCCGACGCTGGTCCCATCGGATCAGCTAGGCCGGTTGTCGGGGATTGGATGGGCGACTGGCTACGTGGGCGGACTGATCAGCCTTGCCGTAATGGCAGGGCTTTTGGTCACCAATCCTGCGACGGGACGAACGCTGCTAGGATTCGAGCCGCTGTTGTCCCTCGACGTCGTGCAACGAGAAGGCGACCGGATGGTGGGACCGTTCTCGGCGCTATGGGCTGTTGTGTTCCTGCTGCCGTTCTTCCTATTCGTGCCGGACCGGCCCGCTCCCCGTTCAACCTCTGACCACCGATCGGCCTTGGCCCAGCTCTGGCAGACTTTGCGGGAGCTGCCGCGGGAGCGCGACGTGCTCTATTTCCTCATCGCGCGGGCACTTTATTCGGATGGGCTCACAGCCATTTTCGTTTTCGGCGGCATCTATGGTACCGCCGTATTCGGCTGGGAGGCATTCGAACGCGGAATTTTCGGCATACTGCTCATCACTATCGGCATCCTCGGTGCCGTGATCGGGGGGACGCTCGACGACAAGTTCGGCGCCAAGCGCGTCGTCATCGGCGCTCTTGTGCTGCTGATGATCGGCTGCGTCGGGATTCTCTCGGTGACGACCGGGTACGTCCTGTTCACGATTCCGATCGCGGAAAGAATGCCGGGCTCGCAGCCGTTCTCCAGCACCGGCGAAATCGTGTTCCTCATCTTCGCCGGTCTGATTGCCATTGCCGCCGCGCCAAATCAGGCCGCCAGCCGAACGCTGATGGCTCGCTTGTCCCCGCCGGATCGCATGACGCAGTATTTCGGCCTGTTCGCCTTCTCCGGGAAAGTGACGGCCTTCCTCGCACCGCTGACGATCGCAGCTGTGACGTCCCTCACGGGCAGCCAGCGTGCCGGCATGGCGATGATCCTTGCTTTCCTCCTCGCCGGGCTGCTCATTCTGCTGCCCGTACGCGAACAACGGGTATCGTCCGCGTAGCTCGCCATTTCTGCGCACCTCAACGGCTGGGCCGCTCAGCGATCATGAACCACTCGGGTCCTGAGATGGGATCGTGCCAGACGCGCCGCCAGCGAAAGCCGGCCTTCTCGTAAGCGCGCACCGCCGCCTCGTTCTCGATCGAAGCGAATATGCAGACGGCAACGGCGAGCGTCGTCGCGAAAACCTCATCTTTGAGGAGTCGAAGCGCCGTTTCACCGACGCCCTTTCCGCGATGGTTCTCGGCAGCGATGAAGATGTCCAGATCCCACGTGCCGGGAACGAGATCATCCGGCAGTGACTCGCCCCAAAGACTTGCATCGACAGCGTGCGCATAGCCAACCGGGTCGCCATCGACCTCGATAATCCGGCAAATGGCGTGCGTGCTGTCCATCGCCATCAGCACCTCGGCTTCCGTGCTCGCCTGCGGACCCCACCAGCGTTGGATGTCAGGCCGCGCGAGCCACTTGCGGATGAGCGGCCAGTCGGCGCGCGTCGCGGGCCTGAGCTGCACGCCGGGAGAGCTGGCTGCCCCGCTCATCGCCTCAGTGCCGGAAGTGACGGACGCCCGTGAACACCATGGCGAGGCCGCGCTCGTCGGCCGCTTTGATCACCTCCTCATCGCGCACGGAGCCTCCGGGCTGGATAACGGCGGTGGCTCCTGCTTCCGCCGCGGCGATGAGGCCATCAGCGAACGGGAAAAAGGCATCGGAGGCCACGACCGAGCCTTTGGCGAGCGACTCGGGCAATCCGGCCGCCCGCGCCGCTTCCTCCGCTTTCCACGCGGCGATGCGTGCTGCGTCGACCCGACTCATTTGGCCCGCGCCAATGCCGACGGTCGCGCCGTTCTTGGCGTAGACGATCGTGTTCGACTTGACGTGCTTGGCCACGCGGAACGCGAACTTGAGGTCGGCCAGCTCCTGCGGCGTGGGCTGACGTTTTGTGACCACCTTCAGCTCCATGTCATCGACGCTCGCGGCATCGCGCGACTGCACCAGGAAGCCGCCGGCAAGAGACCGGAATGTGATACCAGGAGCCCGCGGATCGGGAAGCCCGCCGGTCGTCAGTAGCCGGAGGTTTTTCTTAGCCGCGAAAATCGCCTTGGCTTCGGGCGTCGCATCCGGCGCGATGACGACCTCTGTGAAAATTCGCGTGATCTCTTCAGCTGCCTCGGCATCTATGGTGCGGTTGAGAGCGATGATGCCGCCAAAGGCGCTCACCGGATCGCACCGCAGGGCCGCGAGATAGGCCTCCTTGAGCGTCGCAGCACACGCAACGCCGCACGGATTGGCGTGCTTGATGATGGCGACGGCAGCGCATTCGGCCGGATCGAACTCCGCCACCAGCTCGAAAGCAGCATCCGTATCGTTCAGATTGTTGTAGGAAAGCTCCTTGCCTTGGTGCTGCACGGCTGTAGCCACGCCAGGGCGCCGCTCGGAGGTCCGGTAGAACGCAGCCCACTGATGCGGGTTTTCGCCATAGCGGAGCCGCTGGACCAGCTGGCCACCGAACGTCCGCCAGGTCGGCGTTTCGTCGCCGATCTCGCGCGCGAACCATCCGCTGATGGCCGCGTCGTAAGCCGCCGTCCGCGCGTACGCCTTTGCCGCCAATGCTTTCCGCAGCTCGAGGCTCGTCGCGCCGCCGCGACTCTGCATCTCGGACATGAGGCGCGGATAGTCCTCCGGATCGACCACAACTGCGACGCTCGCGAAGTTCTTCGCCGCCGCGCGGATCATCGCAGGTCCGCCGATATCGATGTTCTCGACACACTCCTCCGGCGACGCACCCCGCGCGACAGTGGCCTCGAAGGGATATAGATTGACCACCAGCAGATCGATGGGCGCAATCCCGTGCTCGGCAGCCGCACGCTCGTGATCGGGCTTCCCGCGGATGGCCAGCAGGCCACCGTGGATCTTCGGGTGAAGCGTCTTCACCCGCCCGTCCATCATCTCCGGAAAGCCGGTGTGCTCTGACACATCCTTGACCGGCAACCCGGCTCGCTTCAGCGCTTGGGCCGTCCCTCCGGTCGAGATCAGCTCTACGGCGCTTTCATGAAGGAATTTCCCAAGCTCTTCCAGGCCCGTCTTGTCCGAAACTGAAAGGAGAGCGCGGCGAATAATGGGTTCGCTCATGTCGGTCGTCACTCAATGGTTCAAGTGCGGCGGGCAGAAGCCTCCGCCGACGGCCGCCTAGCATAGAACGCGGCGGCCCTCAAAAGGTCGAGCGGGCTTTTGCTCAGCCGCGGCGCGCCAGCTCCCAAGTCACCTCGCTCTCGCCATAGCAGGCGCCGCGCAGCACAATCTGCAGCGAGCGCCGCGGGCCGGAAAGATCGGCGCAATGGAAGCTGTCCTCGACGGATATCTGCGCCCCCTTGGCGGTGAGGCCCCAGCGCTCGCCATTGGGGAGCTTGATCTCGGCCTCGTCCCCAAACCGTAAGAGGCTGCAGCTCGCGTCGGGGTTCAGGTGGAAATGAATGCCGAAGGGCACGTCGACGGGGAAACGGAGCGCGCCCCGGATGGGGCCCAGCTGGTCGATGCCGGTGAGCCGATCCCCATGCGGAGAGAGGATCAACTGGCGTCTATGGATCAGCCCGAACTGGCGATGATAGCCGTTGTGGTGCGCCTTCAGCTGAATGCCGCCATCAGGGAGATCGCGAATTCGCACGCCGACGCGATCGGGGAAGCGGATCGGAGCCGAGCCCACCAAGGTCTCCAGAAGGTTGTGCAGGACCAATCTGGACGAGGATTTGCCCCCAAGGCACAGCGTGTTGTGCGAGGCGGTGGCCCGTGAAGCCGCACGCCAGTCCTGATCGGCGGGGCCGGGTGCTCCGCAGTTGACCAGAACGGCATACCGCCCCGAGCTCATCTCGAACGAAAGGCAACCGGCGTGCGCCTGTCCTGCCAGCTCGAGCTTGGGTGGCGAGCCGACATCTGCGATCACCACCGTGCCACCGCGGGCCAGCCGGGCATAGCCCGAAGCAGGCGCATGAGCGGGCAGGCGCGTAGGAGGCTCCCCGTACGCCAAGACGGTGGCAACGAGATCCAGATTGGGTGCGCCCATCCCGTTGAACCGGGCCAAGGACCCATCGCCCAACCGCATAAAACGGACGAAGGGAAGCATGCGATCGATCGCGGCACTGAGCCCAGGCGGCACCGGTCGGTCGCGGACGATGAAGCATTGCCGCAACGGCAGGAGGTCCAGCAGCAGCTCGACGGGAATGCCCGGATTGCGGCTGATATGTCCGCCGTCAGGCAGAATCTGCGTCTCAAGCTCCTCGCTGAAGGCGTCCAGGATTTCTTCCAAGTGCCGGTCGTGTCCGGCAACGCAGAGGTCGGCAAGGACAAGCGCTGTCAGCGCGAGCAAACGCGGATAGCCTGCCGGCGCATCGCGCCATGTTGCGGAAAGCCGGATCAGCTGGTCGCCAAGGCTATCGGCGATCCGGTCGTAAGTCGTGTGATCGACGTCCTCCAGGAGCAGGGAAGCGCTCGAAATCCAAGAAATCAGCCTGCGGGCCACGACCGGCGGCTCCCACGCCACACCGCCCCGCGAGCCATGCTTGCGTATCCAGCCGAGCACGAGATCTACGGCTTGCTCGCGCGCCTCCTCCGTCTCCGCGGCGCGCAGGTGACGCAGCCAGCCAAAGCCATGCAGCTCCCGCTCCCATTCGGGGCTCGGCGGCTTGAGGTCGAAGGGCGAACCGCTGCCGATGTAAGCGACCGCACCTGCAAAGCCAAACTGCCCGATTGCGATTTCGTCGGCAAAGCTGGGGTCGGCTGTCCTCAGCTCCTGCGGCACAATCAGCAACTCGTCCGCAACCGGAGCGCCATAACGCCAACGCAAGAACCGGGAGCTGAGCAGGCGTGCAACTGCAGCTCTACGAACCCGATCCGTGGCCAACCGGGCGAGGCGCGTCTGCTCGGCGATGGTGAGCGAAGGCACGAGCGGCTCCTGCGGCTAGGCTCTGCCGTGCAAATCCTCAGACCAAGGAGGAACACGTCAGCTGATCACGCTACGAGATATCCTTAACGCAGCCTGCTCACAAGAAACGTGAGGATGCCGGAGCATCGCTTGTGGGCGACTTGTGGAAGGAATGGCACAGCTCGCAGCTACACGGCTGCATCACCTTCGGACCGCCGCCGCAAACGGGCTGCATAGAAGCCGTCCATGCCGGAAAGGGCCTCGGGCTCGAGCGGCATGTGGAACGGGAGGGTGCGCAGGTCTCCATCGGCTGTGATCCACTCCGCCGCGATACCGGCCTCACCGGGTTGAATGGGAACCCTCCCGAATTCGTCCACCCTCGAAAGAAATCGCTCGATCTGCTGCGGCCCCTCTTCCGGCTCCAACGAGCAGGTGCAGTAGACGAGGAGCCCGCCAGGCTTCACGAGGCGAGCGGCGTTGTTCAGCAGTCGCTCTTGCAGGGTGACGAGCCGTTCGAGGTCGCCTTCACGTTTCAGGTGCAGGATGTCGGGATGGCGACGGATCGTGCCCGTCGACAAGCAGGGCGCATCCACCAACACGGCGTCGAAACGCGTATCCGGCTGCCATTCGGTCGCGTCGGCCTCGACAATTTCCGTCGCGAGCTGAAGGCGGACCAAGTTGTCCTTCAGCCGATCGATCCTTTTTGGGTCGACCTCAACTGCCGTGACATGGGCGCCGGCGGCTGCCAGTTGGGCAGTCTTGCCGCCCGGTGCGGCGCAGAGATCTGCCACGTGTTTTCCTGCGACGTTCCCAAAAAGCTTCGCTGGCAAAGCTGCCGCGGCATCCTGCACCCACCACGCGCCCTCCCAGAAGCCAGGCAGATTTTCGACGCGCCCTTCCGGCACGAGGCGGATCGAGCCGGTCGGCAGGAGCACGCCGCCCAGCTTGCGGATCCAGCCTTCAGCATCTGATTTCACGGTGATGTCGAGCGGCGCTTCCCGTAGAGACGCTTCCGCGATCTGACGCGTCGCATCCTCGCCGTACGCGGTCGACCAGCGGTTCCAAAGCCAATCAGGGATGTTCAACCGAATGGGGTCCTGAGCGGTAGCGATCTCCGCGCCCTTTTCCGCGACACGCCGCAAGACGGCATTCGTCAGGCGGTCGAAGCGCCGCGCCCGCGGATCCCGGCGCGTTTGCTCGACGGCCAGATTGATGACGGCGTGCGGTGCGCTCCCGAGGAACACGAGCTGCGCGGCTGCAGCCAGCAAGATCGACGTAAGCCGGCCCCGATCAGGCGGCAGCGGCCGCTCGATGAATGAGTTGACGATGTGGGTAAGCTGGCCATGCCGCCGCAGGACGGTCGCAGCGATGAGGCGAGCCAATCCGCGGTCGTTGGCCGCCAATGATTGGTGCTCAGGGCGCGCCAGAGAGGCTGCCAGCGCATCGTCGAAGGCGCGGCGCTTGTCGAGCACTGCTGAAATGAGCTCGACAGCCAGCTGCCGCGCCTGCAGGCCCGCGGGTTGCTTTGTCGATGCTGGTTGCCTTGTGGACTTCGTCGGCTTCCCTGGCTCGGTGTCGACGGCGCGGCGCCTCTCCATGAGGCATCAACCCCACGGACCGCGAGCGGGGCTGGCGGCGCTGCCCATGCTCGAGCGGCCCATCGCAGCCGCGAGCTTACGCAGCTCGGCGATTCTGTTCTCGGTATTCGGGTGGGTCGAGAACAGGTTGTCCATGCCCTGGCCCGAGAGCGGATTGATGATGAACATGTGCGCCGTCGCGGGCGCCGCCTCGGCCGTCGGGTTCATGATGCGGCGCGCGTAGTGCTCGATCTTCTCCAGCGCCGAGGCGAGCCACAGCGGCTCCCCGCAGATGTGCGCGCCTATGCGGTCGGCCTCATACTCGCGGGAGCGGCTGATCGCCATCTGCACCAGCATAGCCGCCAGCGGAGCGAGAATGATCGCCGCCAGCGCCCCAATGATACCGAGCGGGCTGGCTCCTTCGCCTTCGCGCCGATCGCCGCCGAAAAGCATGCCGAACTGCATCATGTTGGCGAAGAGCGAGATGGCACCCGCCACCGTCGCGGCCACGGTCATGATGAGCGTGTCGCGGTTTCTAATGTGCGCCAGCTCGTGCGCCATGACGCCCGCGACCTCCTCGCGATCGAGCATATTCAGTAGGCCAGTCGAGGCGCACACAGCCGCGTGCGAGGGGCTACGCCCTGTCGCAAAGGCGTTCGGCTGGTCGCTGTGCATGATGTAGACCCTGGGCATCGGCAAGCCGGCGCGCTGTGCCAGATCGCGGACAAGACCGTAGAACTCCGGCGCCGTGCGCTCGTCGACCTCTTCGGCCCCGTGCATCCTGAGCACCAGCTTGTCCGAGTTCCAGAGGCTGAACGCGTTCATGCCGAGCGCCATGATGAACGCGATGACAAGCCCGGTCTCGCCGCCGACCAGCGCTCCCAGAGATACCAGGATCGCCGTCAAGACCCCCAGCAGAACACCGGTCTTGATGTAATTGCTCGTCATCAACATCTCCCCTAAAGCGAGAATGGCTGACACCCCGGCCCGATCAGCTGCCGGTGCTCACGGCAGCGTCAGTAAATGGTATATAGGGGCTCTCTCGTTCAAGATCCGCCTCGGGGGGCCCAAAGGAGCACCCAATGTCTCAATCGGAAGAACCGAAGCCGCAACGCCGGCTTACGCCTGCCGCGGAGCGCGCCCTCAAGGAGGCCGAGGAGCGCCGCCGCCAGGCCAAGGTCGAGGAGCGGCCGAAAGAGATCGGCGGCCGCGATGGCCCAGACCCCGTCCGTTACGGCGACTGGGAGAAGGATGGGATCGCCTCGGATTTCTGATGGGCCGGCTGGTTGGGAGCTTGGCTTCGGCCAGGTTTGGCTACAGGTCGCTTCAGGTTCGGTGTAGGTTACAAGGCCACCTCAGGCTCGGAGCAGCCGCGCACCAATCTTCAGATCCAACCGGCAGGCGGACGAGCTGGCCTCGGCCATTTCGGCTGTCTCCTTCCTGGGCTGAGCCGCCCCGTAACCCCGAAGCGACTGGGCGCTTATATTTTGAGGCGCGATCCGCTTGAACGGTTGGACCAGGGCCGCTATAGCAACGCGACCGGCGCGCGTACCTTCGGGAAGCGCCGGCGGGCGCGACCACCGTGGCTCTAGAGTTGCAGTGGCCAAGACGCGGCTAATGAAGCGACGTTCTTGAAGACGTTCCAGGCGGCCGTCCATAACTGCCTAGCGCTGCCCGGAGAGGTGGCTGAGTGGTTGAAAGCACCGCACTCGAAATGCGGCATACGGGCAACCGTATCGGGGGTTCGAATCCCCCCCTCTCCGCCATTGCAATTAAAATAACGCGCTGATCTTCGAGGAAATTTGTCGTTTACTAAATTCCCTGCCCGAGAGGTAGTGGAACGGGGACGATCCGCTGCAATCATGAGTAGAGCCAGCAAGGGGGAGCATGGCGTTAGAGCGGACGAGCAGTTAGCGCAGAGGTGATTTTGCCTGTCTGCGCTCGATTGACTACGTACATACATCGGAAGCTCTTTACCAGCCCGACGCGTTTGCGCGATAGCGCGGCCGGTAGTCCGATTTTCTCCTTCATCATTGCCCGAGGACGCGCCTATCAACAGCCGTGATGATGAGGGAGAGCAGGGATCCAGCACCTATTCGGCTCGACGGCTACGCTCTTGCCGCCACCGCCTTTTCGCCAACCGACCCCAACGAATGGGATTGCCGGTGTGGCCACGCATCTCCTAGCTTTTCGGGTACCAAACAACGAGTTGTCTAGCTCGCCGTAAGAGAAGTCCGATTACGCTGGGGATTAGGATAGCCCAGTGCGGGAGCAGCGGGCGATGGCTGCCGGGCCACTCACCCAAGGTCCAGTAGATGTCCTTGATGTTGACGCCCATCCTGCCCGCCATTTGCATGGCCGACTCGGCACGCTGGACCGTGTCCTTAGCCTTCGAAATGCCCTGCTCAGTAAATCTGCCCAGGAGAGTAAACGTGGCCATGGGCTCCATTTTTTGCCTCCGGCCCGTAAAGTTGGCGATGGAAAAGCGCTATGCACCCGACCAGGATATTTGTTTCGGCGATGCCCGTCGCCTCGTGAACAAATGAACAGGTTGCTAAACGCGCGTCAGGTCATTTGGCCCCATCAGGATTCGAGCAGCCCCTTTCTGCCTTACACGCCTTCAAGCAGCGCATCGAGGTCGAGCGTTGAGCGCTTGCCAAGAGCAGCGCCGTGCTTCTTGAGAAAAACGTCAGCCGACCGGCGCCCTTCGTCGCGCAAAATGCGAAGGAAATCCCACTCCGCATTGAGTTTGGAGGAATAGCCGAGCTCTGCCATCGCAGGGCTGGCAATACGGTGAATGCGCATCTTGGCCCAGAGCTTTCCTTCGCAGTCACCAGGGTCGGCAACCTGCCGCAGCAGCGCGATCATGCGCAGCTCCTTCATCAGCGTTGCATTGAAGGACACTTCGTTGACGCGGTTGATGATCTCGCGCGCCGTGCGCGGCGTGCCACTTCGCTCGATCGGGTTGACCTGCACGATCACCGTATCGCTCGCAGCGCATTCGCGGACCAATGGCGTGATCGTGGGATTGCCGGAAAAGCCGCCATCCCAATAAGGCTCGCCGTCGATTTCTTCGGCCTGAAAGAGGGTGGGCAGGCATGCCGACGCGAGCAGAACGTCCGGGGTCAGCTCCGCGTTGCGGAATACGCGGCCCTGTCCTGTCGATACGTTGGTGGCGGTGACAAACAAACGGATCGGTCCGTTCACCAAGCGCTCTGGATGAATGCATCGGGCCAGGATCTCGCGAAGCGGATTGGCCCCGTGCGGATTGAGATCGTAAGGCGAAAACAATCGCGCCATCATATCGAAGGCGATGAATGCCGGCGATGTGTCCATCGTCCAGCGGCCCATCAGGATATCCAGCGGGCTGCGCTGAAGGGGACTGAACATTGCCGCCCAAGACACCTGAGCCCAGAAATCCTCGAGCGCTTCCCGAGCGCTGTCGCGCCCTCCTACAGCGTAGCCATCAGCCAAAACTGCGGCATTCATCGCCCCTGCCGAGGTGCCCGAAATGCCATCGATCTGGATGGACGGCTCTTCCAGGAGGCGGTCCAAAACACCCCAGGTAAACGCACCATGCGCGCCGCCTCCTTGCAGCGCAAGATCGATGAGAAGGGGACCGTCGCTAGAAATTCGCCGATGCACTGATATGTATTCCAGCGCGTTTGGCACAAACGCCGCGTGGCGACAACGAAAGGATGCTGACAATCGTTCCAGTTATGGAATGCCCTGGTCTGGCAGATTGGGGAAATCCAACGAGTAACGCGATTTCGCGCTCGCTCTGCTCCTGCAGGCGCCGACAAAGTAGGATTTTGAATTCTGCAGAATCGCTTCGGAAATCCTGGACTCACCTATCCAACAGCTTTTCGAAAGCCCTTGGCGATAGCGCGGCAATGCAACCCCCGGCCAAAGCCGACCTCCAACGCCCGCTCATGCGAACTGACATTCAGTAGGTCAATGAACCAGGCGCTCGCCTCACCCTGCCCATCGCCAAAATATACCCGCCGGTGCGGCCAAGAAGCCCTTCGGGCTTACCAAAGGCCTTCATTGCGACGTGGAAGCTCAGCGCAGCATCAAAACTTGCATCGTGAAACGACATGGCGAGAACAGAGCCAACCTCGAACTGGCCCTGTGCGACGCGGGCGAGTTTCAGAACAGTGTGGATCAATCGCTTCGCTGCGCCGGACGAATATCCGGACTTGCCGCCTACGCTCATTTTGACATCACTCGAAGGACCACCTCGCTGACGCGTCAGCAAACATCGCTAGGGCGCTTTCATCCAAAATCGGATACAGCCGCGGACGTGGCAGAAAACTCGTGGTACTTACTTTAGCTTGGAACTTGTCAAGAACTCTGCCAAATACTTGGCTTTCCGACCATTCTTCGCAAGATTTCAATAGTGCGGTATGGGCCCCCGAATACCGAAACCAGATTGGCCCCTGTTGAAGATCAGATCAGCTCGCTTATGATTGCCCTCGCAAATCGCGTGGGCTATAACCCCTTTGGCGCCGATAATCGTCTCTTCAGCTCATCGTTCGGTCTTACACTTTATGCTCGCCTCGAGACACGGGAGCGAAGTGGCTAAGCTCAAGGCAAACCCCACCTCGGCTTCCCAGCATACGGTGCCGACTGGTTGCACCAGGCCGCGAGAGAGATAGCCTAAAATCAGGTCGATGTATCGCGTCCGACAATGGAGGAAACGATTTTCGCCCAGCCGGTGCGCAATAGGGCCGGCTCGAGAGCCAACGTTCGGGAAATCGCCTCGGCCGCACCGGGGTAGGCTTCCAGAACATTTGCACGCACCTTCGAAGCGATCTCATCCTCCGTAAACGGTCGATCGGCGCCTCCGGGAGCACTTAGACATTCGCCGGACAAAACCCGCCCATCAGTCAATGTTATTCGTACCCTCGAGGGGCGGTCATTTGGCCATTCAAGCTCCGGCTCGAACGGCGCAATCTCAACGCGATGCCGAAGGCGGTCGAGATCCGGGCGAGTCAAAGTGTCGGCGTGAAAGGCCGCCGCTCCGGCATGACCATACACCAACGTCGCTGCCGCGATGTGCTGAATAGAGAATTTCGCGGCGAGTGTCGTAGCGGGTCGTGGATTATCTAACTTCCGCGCCTTCCAGTGCGTCTCCACGGAAATTCGCTCGATCATGTCAGGCGTGATCGTGCCGACACCTTGGAGCGCTGCTAAGACCGCTTCAACGGTCGAATGCCCATATTGGCAGCAGGCATGCATCTTGTGGTAGGCGTCGCGGATCGCCCAGTGCTGCCCTAAGTCGCGGCACAACTCTTCGGGTGCTGACTCGGCGCCCATAATCGCCGCGAAAACGTCAGTCAGGCTGTACGGCCCACCCTGAATACCGATTTCAACCCAATCCACAGCACGAATGCCGTTCTGTGCGCAAAGGCCGGGCCAAACGTTGCGAATCAGCGCGCCTTCGACAGCATGTCCAAAAGGTCCAGGCAGAACCAGGGTTGCCCCCGTCGTAATCGCAGCTGCCGCGCTTTCTGCATCGATACCACGCAGCTTGGCCACGGCGGCGGCAGCCCCGACGGTAGCTAGTCCGCCATGCGGGTGCAGAACTAGGCCGGGAAACGTGAAGCACCTCGCGATGCGCGCAACCGTTTCGTACCCGACGATAAGAGCGAGCAGCAGGTCTCGGAGAGGAGAATCGCGCGCCTCGGCTTCGGCGAGTAGCGCCGAAATACAATAGAGCGCAGCGTGGCAAACAACAGGCCGATAGCCGCCATCCAACTCACACCAATCCGCAGCCGTGCCATTCGAGAGCGCCGCAGAGTAGCGATCCAGCCGGCACGCACCGCCGTCGAAAACCGTTGCCTCTGGTTTACGATGTCCCACAGGTCAAGCAAAAGCTGGACCAGCATCAAAAACGTCCCGAAGACAAGGAGAAATCGTGCGGGATAAAGTGGGAATCGGATGATACCCGACGTCGCTTCGGCAATAGACCAGCTGTAAAGTGCCTCGTTGAACCCCTGCCAGCCGAGAAGGCCGAAAAACACGAGAGCACTCAGTACAGCAACAAGATCCATGACCGAGCGAAGCATCGGACCGGCTCGGAGATAGACGAGTTCGACACGAATGTGGCTACGACGGATTTGCGCATAAGCGAGACCGCCGAAAACCACCAGCACCATCGTGCTCTCTGTCATTTCCAGAGCACCAGGTACCGGCGCGCCCAAGCTTGTCCCGACAACATCCGCCACCCCGAGGAGCATCGAAACCAAGAGGCCCAACCCTCCGAAAGCGACGGAGGCAATCGCAAGGCGCGTGACTAAGGTCCTCAAACGACTAACTCCAAAAAAGGTGAGCCGGCCGGATTACCGGCCGGACCGTCCAAATTACCGGAACTTCGATCAGTTCGCTGTCAGCTCGCGCCATTTTGCAGCGACCTGAGCAGCGGTCTCGCCATGGCCCCGCTTTGCCATGTCATCAACCCAGGCTTGCAGCAGGTCCGGAGTTTTTGACTTC
>QGVC01000036.1 GCA_003242645.1 Pseudomonadota bacterium | reverse complement strand
TGTGTCGATGGATTCGGACCCCACTCGGATTGACTTTTCGCTTTATCTCACCTTTCGACCGGAAACTCGAAACCGCCGCAAATGAGACCGTTTCGGTCGAAGGCTATTGGATTGGCTTCGAGCTGGATGCTTCTGTAGGCTTCCAGCCACAGACGTAGGTGATGGTACCCTCTTTTTTCAGGCTCCACGGAAAGCAGCTTCGAGACCCGCGATGTCGATCTTGCGCATGCCCATCATGGCCCGCATTGCGCGACCAGCGGCCTCGCGATCGGGATCCATGATAAAACGCGGCAGGGCCTCGGGAACGATCTGCCACGAGACGCCGTAACGATCGACGAGCCACCCGCACATGCTCTCCGAGCCACCATTCGCTGTGAGCGCCGCCCACAGGCGGTCAGTTTCCTCCTGATCCTTGGTCAAAACGGAGATCGATGCAGCTTCCGAATGCCGGAACTGGGGGCCGCCATTGAGCGCCTGATAAGGCGTGCCGGCTAGATTGAAATCGACGACGAGTGCAGAACCGTTAGGTTGAGGCCGAAAAACGTTTTCGATCCGCGAATTCGGCAGAAGCGAGACGTAGAACTCTGCCGCCTCTTCGGCCTTTCCGTCGTACCAGAGACAAGTGCGAACTTTGGCTGTCATAACTTACGCTCCTCAAAGGCTGCTTGCAAGTTGCTCAAGTTGTTCGGCGCATTTCCCCCATCCCTCGTAAAAGCCCATTTTCTCGTGCTGATCTCGGGCCTCAGCTGTCCAATGAAGTGCACGAGCGGTGTACTTCGTCCTTCCGGGGCCAGCGTCCTCGAATGTCACGATGCCCGTGAAGAAGGGTTTTTCGGAGGGTTGCCACGCACTTGTGTAGGCGTCGGTGAACACGAGTTTTTCGTTGGGTATGACCTCCAAATAGATGCCGCGGTTGGGATAATCCTGACCTTCAGGGCTGCGCATTACGACCAGACTTGTCCCCCCAGGGCGAACGTCGAGTTCAGCGTGCGGTGTGGTCCAAGGCTTGGGAGCGAACCATTGCTTGATTAGCTCGGGTTCAACCCAGCAACGATAAACTTTCTCGCGCGGCGCATTCAAAATCCGCGTGAGCACGAGCTCGTGCTTTGCGGAATTCGCGGCTTCATTGGACATCGAACAACTTCCTCCTTCCAAGGGCGTCAAACTTCAATCTCGCGATGCAGATGAGTGAGACCTTTTCTTTCGGCCGTTGCCGAACAAAAACTCGAAGTACCGTCGCAGATGGTCCACGCATTGAGCCGCGATTTCCGGGCTGTTTTTCGCCTTCGCCAGGATAAAGGCTCCCTGCAGCACCGCCTGTGTGAACAAAGCGAGAGATTGGGCGCTGAAATCGAACTGCGAGCCGTGCGCCTTCATCGCCTCTGCGATATCTGCGGCGAGCGTATCCGCGTGTCCGCTGATGCTCGCGTCGCACGCTTCGCGAATGGCCGGGTGCGTGACGTAACATTCCTGGACCATTGTGCCGGCCAAGCATGTAAACTCCGGCAGCTCCCCGTCCATGATCGCTCGCCGGAAATCAAGGTAGGCCAGGATGCGATCACGCGGGTCCCTGTGCTGGTGATATGGCGCGGAGGCGAAAAAGGCGCTCGTCGTCTCTGACCAGTATTGGGCTGCGGCGACGGCAAGGTCCTCCTTGCTGCGGAAATGATGAAAGAACGCCCCTTTCGTCACGCCGGCCTGGCGGCAGAGGTCGTCAACGCTCGTTGCGGCGTATCCTTTCGTTCTGAAGAGGGATAACGCCGCGTCCAGAATTTTTGTTCTTGCTGACGGATTTGTGCTCATCCGAGGACCTTCTGCTATTGAAGGTGAGCATACCGACCGGTTGGTATGTAGTCAAGTGCAAGTTGTAGGGGGATTAGTCCAACGTTTGAGCGGAAGGCTATCTCGTCGTCGTGGTTGCCACAGACGCTTGCTCCGCGCGAACTAGGGAGACCGTGTGAGGCGGTCCGCAGGGAATTGTTCGCGACGGAACCTAGAGTCGCCGTCGCCACTATTCGTTTCGAAGCCTGCCATGGCTTTCAAAACCGCAATCCGATCCTCAGCCCAATGCTGATCTTGCTGCGGCCAAGTTTGGTACGAACAGGGCTTGCTGGCTCAACGAAGCGCGCCTGCGAGGGAGTTGTCGGGCGGCCAGCAGGAAATGATGGCAATTGCTGGAGATGATTTTGACTGACGTTGATCAGGAATAGGCCGAGCATCGGCTCTCGCCGATTATGGTGAGCCAAGTAACAGCAATCATTCGGCGCATAGTTGAGACCCAAATGCCGTTCTCGAGGAGCAGAAGTGCTGAAGGTCAGTTGTGCCCTTGCTTGCTGGAGAGGTGCGTCTTGTGCTCGGCGGCTACCGGATCGCCGTTCTGGACGCAAAGCGCAGCTTCAGTAATCACGACAGAAAGCCGAGAAGCCAGAGCACGATGATCACGGGGATAGGGATGCCGATAAGCCAAAGCAGTGCGCCACGAAACATGAGTTAGGTCTCCAGTTGCCATAGCTGTTGAACGTCAGTGAGCCCACTTCGTTCCGCA
Organism: Pseudomonadota bacterium; assembly: GCA_003242645.1. The sequence goes on along the minus strand of QGVC01000036.1, from coordinate 14,560 downwards.
GGCATCCTGGCTTTCGCGTAAGCAGAGCCGGAAGTTCTCTCGACGATCGGCGGCCTCCGTTTCACTCTGCGGCCAGCTAGGGAGCAATGCCGCTCAGCGAGGAGCGATGCAGCGGCTAGGAGATCAGCCGTCACTCGAACATGATCGTCGCGACGTAATCCATGGTTCGCGTCCTGTTGTTCGGAGGCAACAGCGTGTTGATGAGATAGGAGGTCGGCGAGTAGTTGTCGGGTATGGCTCTCCGGAACGCGTTTGCGAGGAAAAAGGCCTGGATGCGATGAAATCCGCCTTCAGCTGCGGCCTTATAGTAGCGTTCCAGCGGGGCAAATTTGGGCTGCAGGCTCTGAGCCAGCTCGCGGTGGCCTGAGGACATGTTGGCCAGTTTGACGGGGTTCTCGACGAATACATCGCTCAAAAGTGCATTCCGCTCCTCATCCGGCAGCTTCATGGCGTCGATAACCAGAAGCGGCCCGTCGGCAAGTCCCGCGTGTGACGATGCGCTGCGGCGGCTGATGTAGTTGCCGGTGGCCTTCATCGGAGACATCGGTGGGTCCACACATGATGGCACGCCCGCGCCATTGAAGGCATCGGCCGTCGTCTTCGGATCGCATTTGCGCAGCGCCAGAATGGACCATACGAACTCCGAGCAGAACATGTCGACCGGCTCGACGTCCTTTTGCCCAAGCGCTGATTTTGCGATGTTCTTCACGAAATTGAGTGGCTTGCCGGGCGAATATTTTGGCGCGTTGTAATCCGTGTTGAATGAAATTTGCTTCGGATAAATGCGCTTGGCACCGCTGCCCAGCATAGTTGCCCAAGCGCCAATATTGGCACGCTCGGACTCGGTCAGCCCGCGTGGCCGGATCACATGAATGAATTTGAGCTTGCGATAATGGTCACCCGTGAAATCGCCTCTGAGTCGGGAGCCGAGATGCTCGGAATCCATCGGATTGTCGAGATGATAAACCGCTCCGTCCTTTACATACGCGAGGCCGGCATGACTGATCCCCATCTGGAGATTCGGATAGGTGCCGGCACCACCCCATTCCGGCCTGAAGGTCAGTAGAATGTCGCCCGTCTGCAAGAGACCACTCTTGGCCATGCGCTTTGCAAAACCGGAGCGCTTCGCGATGATCAATCTGAGGCCTATTCCGGCAGAGTTTCCGTTGGCATCGGGGTGCTTGAAGTCGATAAGACGGTCCGACGTGTCGATCGAACTCGGCAACGGAGCACGAGCGCTCTCCGGCACAGCGAAATAGACGGGGATACCGAGCTTTTTCGCAATCTCTTGATTGACCGCCTCGTTATAAGTGAATTCGGCCGCACAGAGCGACAGATAACTGGCAGCCCAAGCCGCTACTGCGATAACGACAAACTTCAAGGAATGCATGTTTCAAATCCCCCAATGGGCAGTGGCTTGCCTTATCACCGATATGCCATTAGCACGTCATCCCCGACACCCGCATCCAATCCGATGTCGTCCTATCCACAACAAGAGCGTGAATGACGAGCCATGTCAAAACGGGGAAAGAGAATCGCGCCGCGTAGATCGCGACGCAGCTGGCTCGGATTCATGCTTTTTCCATTGATTGCGCTTGGTTTTTTCTCAGCGTGGATCGCTTGGCTCGGTCGCGAAAGCGGCCCGCCGAGCCGCTGCTACGGCAACGTCGTGGGTGGCCGCCTCGAGGGTGGCCGGCGGCTGCCGCTCTGGGGTGAGAATTTCAGCGCTTACAGTATCTTAGGTTACCTCTTTGGCCGTACCTTTATGCACGGAACTGTTCGCGACGCCATTTTGGCTGCTTATGCAGAGTTGAGCGAGATACATCCTGAGCTGCGCTTTGTGTATGCCGAAAGCGGATGGCCGTGGGGTGGGCCCTTTGCGCCGCATCGATCGCACATGAATGGAACTTCGGTCGACTTCCACGTTCCCGTGCGCACGCGAGACGGTGCGGTGACGGAGCTTCCCACCTCGATCTTCAACAAGTTCGGCTATTCCATCGACTTTGATCGATCGGGGCAATGGAACGGCTACCATATCGATTTCGAGGCGATGGCATTGCATCTCCTCGCCCTTGAACGGGCAACGCGCGCAAATGGTATTTCGATCCGCCGTGTGATTTTCGATGTGGATCTGCAGCCTAGGTTGTTCGCGACCCAAGCTGGCGCCCAGCTTCCGAAACTCATGAGCTTCAACAAGCGGCAGTCGTGGGTGCGGCACGACGAGCATTATCACGTTGATTTCAATGTGCCGTGTAGGCGAGGTGGGGGCGACAGCCGCAAAGGCCGATAGGCACCCCCAATCACGCTTTGCCGACGAATTCGAGCAGCTTCTGGAAGGTGGGTAGTGGGCCAAGGCGACCACGCGGGAGCGGGCTATCTTCTGACCCATCGTCTACGACAGAACTCGCAGCGTCTGCAAAGCGCCGCAAAGCCAGAGCATTCCTATGGACCAGGCATGCGGTGGCCTGAGTTAGATGGTCGCACGGTGCTTGACGTGGGCCCCTTCAGAGTTTGAGCTGCCCACCTCTCGGCGCACTGTTGACCGACCACAATTCTGGCAGTGAGCTTTACGATGAGCTCATCGGAGTATGTCAAATGCCAGGCGTGTGGCAGCAAGTACGTCCGCACGGCTGTCTGGATTTCGTCACAGGAGAAGGGCGAGGAGCGTTGTTCAGTATGCGGCTCGCTTCTTGAAGTTTGGATTGGTCGTTGGCTTCCCCTTTATAGACTGGCTGAACGCGCGCGCCAGCGGGCGGTTTTTGTACCGCCCAATGCCGATCAGCAGGCGGAGCGCGGCGCTAGCACTGTTTTCCGCGAATGAGCGTTCGTCGTCTTGGATGCCCCCGTGCTTTGCTGGTGCGGCCCAGCGAACCGCGTTCTGCATCTGCGGAGCTTCCTTCCCGCTGAATTCGTTCGGATTTCCGAATACGAGCGCAAGAATCGCTTCAACAACGGCCATGGTCGCGCGGTGACCGTGCTTGGCGGCAGGCCAACCACCCAGCCTTACGCCTGGCCAGTCCCTGGGAACGCGAGCCCAAGGTCCTGGCAGATAACGCGAGCGGCGTTGTAGCCCGACCCCATGGAGACGCCGGGGCCGGGATGGGTGCCGGAATCGCAGATGTAAACGTTGGGCACCGGCGTCCGGTATTCGCCCAGGCCTGGAACTGGCCGTTGTGATCCCAATTGATACGGCTTCATCGCGCCATGGAGGATCGTGCCGCGCACCGCGCTGCTGAGCGTTCTCTCGAGATCGCGCGGTGAATGCATGACGCGCCGGATCAGGCGGCGGCGAAGGTCCGGCAGGTACTGCGCAATGACGTGGTCGATGAGATAGTCAGCGTACGCGTCCTTCACCGCGTCCCAGTCCCGGCCTGAGATCTGGTCTGTTGCGTCGCCAGCGATATCGTACGGCACACCGAGGATGACGAACTTCTTCAGGTGCTTGCCGGCGGGGGCGCGGGACGGGTCGATCACGGTCTCGTTCCAGGCCACGATCACGGGCGTGGCCGGCAGAAGGCCGCTGCGGGCTTCGGCGAAGGCCTGGCTGATCGCTCCGAGGCTGGGGTGCGTTAAATGAACGTGACAGGCGGCTCCAGCCTCCGGCCCAGCCTCGTAATCGACCGGACCATCCAAAGCCGTGAAGAGAACACAGGCCGCGTCGCCCCATTCGTAGTTCTTGATGCGTGCGGTGAGCTCAGGGCCGGCGACCGCAGGGCCGAAGAAGCGCTCGACGAGCTGGCGGGGATCGGCGGCCGAGACGACCAGCCCGGCATTTATCTTTTCTCCATTTTCCAGCTCGACCCCAGTGGCGCGCTGGTTCGTGACCAAAATGCGGGCGACAGGTGCGCTGGTCCGCACCTCTCCCCCGCGGTTCGTTAGATAGGTGGCGAGCGCACGCGTCACGTTGTTCATGCCGCCGCGCACGAGGTTGTTGCCCTCCGCCTGCAGGACCGAGGCAAAAAGCCAGGCGATTTCGGCGCCGCCGGCATCGTCGGGACCAGCGCCAACAAACGCGGCGAAGCTGGCGAAGAGACAGGCCACTTCCTGCGATGTGAATGTTTTGGCCGCCCAGTCGCGGACGCTCAGCAGGCTGAAGCGGTAGGCCTCCATGCCTCCAGGCGTCGCGGCGAAGGATTTCGCTTGGTCGGCGAACGACGGCGGTGGCGAGAAAAACCCGTTTATTATTCTAGCTCGCTCCGCCGCGTAGCGCTGAAACAGCTGACGGCAGGTCTCGGCATCTGCAGGGGAGATGCGGTTGATGTTTTCAACCGTGCGTTCGAGATCGCGGTAAACAGCGACGGCACGACCGTCCGGGAACGCATGGGCGAAGGGAATTTCCGGCTCGATGAGCTCCATGCCAAGCTCGTGCAGCTTGAGGTCTCTTGGCACCGGCGAAAAGTTGGCGAGTTGATACCCACTTGCGTGAAGGTCCGACCAAAAGCCGGGCCCCGCGACTTCTTCCGTCAGCGTCATGCCGCCGACCGCGTGATAACGCTCGAGCACCAGCACACTTAGCCCAGCCGTTGCTAGATAACAGGCGCAGGTGAGTCCGTTTTGCCCTGCGCCTATGACAATTGCGTCGTAGCTTTTCGGCATGCGTCCTCAGCTCCCTGCAATCGCGGGATATGGACATCAACGCGAAGACGGCCGCTGAGGTGCAGCGCAAATTTGGGGTTGCTTAAGAGTACGATGCTCCCAAAGCTCTTATCGACGCGACTTGCCACTCCTCAATTCAGTCACATCAACGAAAATGGCGAGCTTGCGTCCGAAACGGGGCTTAGCCGAATCGAGCGATGAGTTCATCGCTATGGTGACGAAAACTGCTTCGTGAAACACAATCTGCGCATCGGGCGATTAATCGCCCAAATACCCTTGTCCCGCGCGAACACGCCGAGCTTCTCAGTCGGATTTTATTTCGGCTGATCGAAGGTTCACCCCATACACGCGGTTTGAAGACTGAATAGCGTAAGGAAGTTCCGACGGGACTCCTTTACGAAAATTGCTGCGAACCGGAAAAGCTTCAGAGAAGGGGCGGCTCAGGGGATGCGCCTTCGAAACCCTGAGGGACCAGCGGTCAATAAGAGGCTCACCTCAATGAATTGGCGGAGGGAGGGGGATTCGAACCCCCGAGACGGTTTCCCGCCTACACGCTCTCCAGGCGTGCGCCTTCAACCACTCGGCCACCCCTCCGCGTTGCGCCGCGGACTATAGCGATCCCTGCCTCGCGCGCAAGCGCGCCGACCCAGTTCCTGGCTAATCGGCGAAGCTGCGGGTGGCTGAGACCAGCTCGTGAATGATGCCCGGCTCGGTCATGGCGTGACCAGCATCGGCAACGATCCGAAGTTGAGCTCGCGGCCAAGCCTTCTTCAGGTCCCACGCGTTCCGGAGTGGCGTCACGACATCATAGCGGCCGTGGACAATCACTCCGGGGATGTCACGGAGCCGATGCGCATCCTCGAGGAGCTGTCCGTCGCGCTCGAGAAAGCCCCCATGCACAAAGTAATGGCATTCGATACGTGCGAATGCAATGGCATAGCTATCGCTTGCGAAGTGACGGATGCGATCCTCGTCGGGATAAAGTGATAGCGTCGTGCCCTCCCAGGTGCTCCAGGCCTTGGCGGCTGCGAGCTGCACCTCCCGGTCCGGATGGGTCAGCCGCTTGTAATAGGCGCGGACCATATCCGAGCGCTCCTCCGGCGGAATGACGCTCTGATAAGCCTCGAAGGCGTCGGGATAGATCCAGCTACACCCCTCCTGGTAGAACCAGTCGATCTCGCTCTTGCGGAGCAGAAAGATGCCGCGCAGGATCAGCTCCGTCACGCGCTCAGGGTACTTTTGAGCGTAGGCCAGCGATAGCGTGGAGCCCCAGGAGCCACCGAGCAACTGCCATCGGTCAATACCCAGGTGCTCGCGCAGACGCTCCATGTCCTCAACCAGATCCCACGTCGTATTGTGCTCCAGTGAGGCATGGGGGATCGAGCGCCCACAGCCGCGCTGGTCGAACAGGATGATGCGGTAGCGCGAAGGGTCATGATAGCGCCGCATCGTGGCGTTGCTGCCGCCGCCGGGTCCGCCGTGAACGAGCAGAGCAGGCTTTCCCTGCGGATTGCCGCACTGCTCGTAGTAGATTTCGTGACCGCCGGTGACGAGGAGGCGCCCCTGCGCGTAAGGCTCTATCGGGGGATAAAGGCCGTAGCGACCAGCAGTGCCTGCTCCTGCGGGATCGTGAGAGTGTGTCATTTGAATGGTACAAACGTGTCGCTGGTCCTTAGATGACCGCCAATTCGTGAAGTGGCTCCTCCACTGAGCCTATATGGCTCGGGACCGCTCCTTCAATCGCAACAGGCGCATCTCGCGGTCGTACACCGTCTCGCCTCCGGGAATGCGGAAATCGTCGAGAAGCTCCAGCGTTTGCCGGGACGGCTGCGGGCCGAGCTTGCTCGCACCGATTGCCGCGAGAAAGCCAACTGGCATACCGAGGGCACCCGCCAGCGCGCTGTGCAGGCCGAGCGATGTTGCTTCACCAGTAATAATCGCCATGACTGCGACGCCGAACCCGGTACCCATGCCAGTCAGAGCGCCGAGGCTGTTCAGTCGTTTCCACCAGATCGAGAGGACCAGTACGGGGAAAAGACCCGAGGCGGAAAGCGCCAGCGCCCAGAGCATGAGGCTCAGCGGGTCCGTTGGTGCGACAAGTGCCAGCCAGGTGCCCACGAGAGTCGCAGCGGCGATGGCGATCCTTGCCGTCGTGAGGCGGAGCTGGTTGGGCGCAGGCTCCCATCTCAAGCCATTGATGACGTCCTCGGAGAGCGTCGATCCCAGCGCCAGGGTAGACACGCTGATGGCCGCAACGGCCGCAGCGAAGGCGCCGGCGAGTGGGAGATAGACGAGAACGGCCGGATAGCCGTAAGCGATAGGCAAGGCAAACAGCACGGCATCCCGGTAGAAGGTGAAGCTGCTGATCGGCAGGCGCGGGACTTGCCCGTGCACTTCCGCAAGCCCGGCTGCCTCAAGTGTCCGGAACCACTCCGGCAGTTGGTCGATGCTGTGGCCGACCAGCGTGTCCATGACGACGTCCCGCATGAAAACGGCGACGGACGACGCTGTCACCAGGATCGTGCCGACCAGAAACGTCGCCCATCCGAGCGACTTGCGCGTGTCGTAGACACTCGGCGCCGTGCCCGTCCGGGGCAATAGCCAGGGAGCGGCGGCAACCCCGGCCATGAGCGTCAGACTCGCCAGAACGAAGCTCAGTGGGCCGATGCTGCCGAATGGCTTGGCCATGCGCTGCGTGATCGAGGTGAGCTCAAGGCCGGCGATCTCAAAGGCAAGCGGTGAGGCAACCGGAATTGGCATACCCTGTTGAGCTTCGAGCCGGCTAAGCGCGCGCAAGACAGGGCCGTGGCTGAGTTGAGCGAAGGGCAGGTAAGTGACCGCCGCGGCGACCATAGCGACCGGCACCATCAACGCGAGGAGCACAGCGATGCTCTCGGCACTGTTCGCCCAGCTGGCCGAGCGCATCCCGCCAAGCACGACCGTGAGAATGACCCCCACCGCCAGGATGGCAGCGATCATCGACTCCGATTGGCCCGTGAGCCAGGAGCCTACGAACAGGCCGGTGCGCACCTCGGCTGCAATGAAGAGCAGCATGGGCACGGCCGCGATCGCGGCGGCGGTCAAGCGCACGAGCCGGCTTTCGCATCGCCGCCCCAGGAACGTCGGCACCGTGAATGCACCGAACTTTCGCAGGTAAGGGGCAATCAAAATGCCCATCACCACGAATCCGCCCGTCAGGGCGATCGTGAGAAACCAGCCGTCGAACCCATGCAGGAAAAGAAGCCCGGTCCCTGCGACGAGCCCCGTGGCGCCCATGGCCGAGACGGAAAGGACGAGCCCATTGAAGAACGGGGGAACGCGGCGTCCGCTGGCGAAGAACTCGAACGGCTCACGCGTCGCTGCGAGGAGGCCGATAGCCGCGTAGAAGACAAGCGGCCCTCCGAGCATCATTCCGCGCAGCAGAGCATCCGAAGCCCCCAGCTGCTCGAAAATGAGCAAGACGAGCACTAAAGCCGTAAAGGCGCTCGTGAAGATGCCGAAATAGATTCCGAGCCGGGGATTGACGGCACGGGAGCGCGAGGAGAGCGGCATGCGTTGCGACCATCAGCTGGAAAGTTGCCGGCGAACGCCGACTTGCTTAGAGATGCTCGTGCCCTCCGTGCCAGCGGTCGATGGCGTCCTGCCTGTTGACGAAGGATGCTACCGTGACGACCGCGATCAGCACGATTCCGTGACCTGTCAGGAAATAGCCGAGGGGGAAGCCGATGAATCTGTTCGAGTTGAGCTTGTCAGCGTAGAGCGGAAAGACGATTACGACGAGCAGGAACGGCAGCAGGCTCGCCATCATTTGCCATTTCGTATGGCGCCAGTAGGGCTTTCGCTCCTCGCGTTCCATCATGTTTGATCCCCCCACCAAGGCTATCCTTTCCGGGTGAAATGCGGCCCCGAAGCGTTACCAAGCTAGCGCGTTCGAGCGTGGGCTTCCATTGCTACGAGCGATCGTCCCCGCGGAATTTCGTCTCGCGAGTCAAGCACCTCAGCAGGATAGGCTTGCATTGTAGATATGCGACTTGCTTAAATCTCAATCGGCGCGTTTTCGTGGCGTCCGGCAGGGCCGGTCGCGGGTCGGCGCGCCCGTAGGGAGCGGACCGATTCTCCGCATACCCGGGAAGGACCGAACCATGACTGCGACCCGAATTGTGATCGTTGATGATCATCCGCTGTTCCGAAAGGCGCTAAACCAGGCTTTGGTCACCTCGTTGCCTTCGGCGGAGATCATCGAAGCAGGCTCGCTGGATGAGCTGACAACAACGCTTGCAGCCGATCGCGCGGTCGACCTCGTTCTCCTTGATCTGACGATGCCGGGAGTTCGGGGTCTGTCGGGGCTGCTCTTCCTGCGAGCACAGTATCCGGAAATTCCGGTGGTTGTCGTTTCAGCCAGCGAGGATGCGACCACGATTCGAAATGCGATTGGATTTGGAGCGTCCGGCTACATTCCGAAGTCCCAGCCGGTCGAAGGCATCCGGATGGCGGTTCGCAAGGTGCTCGAAGGCGAAATCTGGGTGCCGCCGGATGTCGATCTCGAGGGCCAGAGCGTCGAGGCGGAGCTTGTTGCGCGCCTGTCTACGCTCACCCCGCAACAGGTGCGCGTTCTTATGATGTTGGGTGAAGGGCTACTGAACAAGCAGATCGCCTACCGCCTTAATGTGTCCGAGGCGACCATCAAGGCGCATGTGTCGGCCATCCTGCAGAAGCTTGGCGTTGATAGCCGCACGCAGGCCGTGATTGCCATCAACAAGCTCCAAAGCGGTGATTGGCAGCGCAACGCGAGCTGACCACCGGACCAAGGCCGGCCCGGATCGCTCGCCTTACGCGTCGATGGTCGCTTGGAGCGCGTGCTCTTGGATGAACTCGCGCCGCGGCTCGACGACATCGCCCATCAGCTTGGAGAAGATCTCGTCCGCCTCGGCAAGGTCGCCCAGCTTCACCTGCAGCAGGGTGCGGGTCTCTGGATCGAGAGTGGTCTCGGCAAGCTGATCCGCGTTCATCTCGCCCAGACCTTTGTAGCGCTGCAGGGTGATGCCCTTCCGGCCAGCGTCGTAGACGGCTTTGAGCAACGATGACGGGCCAGTGATCACCGTCTCCGAATCCTTGCGTTTCAGCACGGCCGGAAGCCGGTAAATCTCGGCGAGGTGTTCGTGGCGCTCGTTCAGGCGGCGCGCGTCGAGCGAGGTCAGGAAGGCGCGATCGAGCACGTGCACTTCCTTCACGCCGCGGACCTCACGGCTAAAGACCAGCCCTTCGTTGTCCGCGAACCGGCCCGTCCAGCCGCGTTCCGTCTCCTCGGAAATGTTGTCGAGCAGCTCGGCGACCTCCTTCGCTTTGGCCTCGGCCGCCTCTCTGTCATTGAGCAGCGAAGCATCGAGGGCGCCTGCAATGGCCGCCTGCTCGACAACGAACCGCGCGTAGCGCGAGTGGAGGCCATCCAGCAGTCTCTGGACCGTTCGCGCCTGCATGACGATGTCTCGAAGATCCTGCCCCGCGCGCGATTCCCCGTTGCCGAGCTGGAGCACTGCATCGGTCAGACCGCTGTCGATCAGGTAATCCTCAAGGCTCGTCTGATCCTTGAGGTAGGTCTCCGACTTGCCCTTTGTGACTTTGTACAGCGGCGGCTGGGCAATGTAGAGGTGCCCTTTCTCAATAAGCTCCGGCATCTGACGGTAGAAGAACGTCAACAGCAGCGTACGGATGTGCGCGCCGTCGACGTCGGCGTCCGTCATAATGATGATTTTGTGATAACGGAGCTTCGAAATATCGAAGCCGCCGTCCTCGCCACGGCCGATGCCGGTGCCAAGTGCAGTGATCAGCGTGCCGATCTCCTGGCTGGACAGCATCTTGTCCATGCGCGCGCGCTCGACGTTCAGGATCTTGCCGCGGATCGGCAAAACGGCCTGGAACTCGCGGTTGCGCGCCTGCTTGGCGGAGCCGCCGGCCGAGTCACCCTCGACGATGAACAGCTCCGTGTTGGCCGGATTGCGATCCTGACATTCGGCGAGCTTGCCGGGCAGATTGGCCATGTCGAGCGCGCCCTTGCGCCGGGTCAGCTCGCGGGCTTTGCGCGCGGCCTCGCGGGCAGCGGCAGCCTCCACCACCTTGGTGATGATGGCCTTGGCTTCTTTCGGGTGCTCCTCGAACCAGGCGGCAAGCTGGTCGCCGACAACGCTCTCGACGATCGGCTTCACCTCGGAGGAGACAAGCTTGTCCTTCGTCTGGCTCGAAAACTTTGGATCGGGCACCTTGACGGAAAGCACGCAGGTGAGGCCCTCGCGGGCATCGTCGCCCGTCAAGGACACCTTCTCCTTCTTCGCGATGCCTGTCTCTTCCGCGTATTTGTTGATGACGCGCGTCAGCGCAGCACGGAAGCCGGCGAGGTGCGTGCCGCCATCCCGCTGGGGGATGTTGTTGGTGAAGCAGAGCATGTTCTCGTGGTAGCTGTCGTTCCACCACAGGGCCGCTTCAACCACCACACCGTCGCGCTCGGCGGCGATCATGATGGGAGCGTCGATGAGCGGATGCTTGGCACGGTCGAGGTAACGCACGAACGCGCCGAGGCCGCCCTCGTACTGCATCACCTCCTGCTTACGATCAGCGTGCCGCTCATCGATGAGGACAACGCGTACACCGGAGTTCAGGAAGGCAAGCTCCCGGAGCCGGTGCTCCAGCGTTTCATAGCTGAATTCCGTTACGCCTTTGAAGGTATCGGGGCTCGGCAGGAAGGTGACCTTGGTGCCGCGACGGCCCTCCGCATCGCCGACGACGCGCAGCGGAGCCTCCGCCACGCCGTTCACGAAGCGGACAAAGTGCTCTTTCCCGTCTCGCCAAATGGTGAGCTCGAGCCACGAGGACAGGGCGTTGACGACCGAAACACCGACGCCGTGCAGACCGCCTGAAACCTTGTACGGATTCTCATCCCCGCCGGAGCCGAACTTGCCGCCAGCGTGAAGCTGGGTCATCACGACCTCAGCGGCCGAGATGCCCTCTTCGGGATGAATATCGACGGGAATGCCGCGGCCATTGTCGATGACAGTGCACGAGCCGTCAGCATTCAGAATGACCTGAACTTCCGTCGCAAAGCCGGCCAGCGCCTCGTCGATGGAGTTGTCGACCACCTCATAGACCATGTGGTGGAGGCCGGAGCCATCGTCCGTATCGCCGATGTACATGCCAGGGCGTTTGCGGACGGCGTCCAAGCCACGCAAAACCTTAATGTTTTCCGCGCCATAGTGTTCGGCGCCGTTTTGTTTCCTGGCCGGCTGAGCGTTCATGTAAGGCTCTAATCCTGGGGAAGAGATTTCGAGGTGTTCCTTATAGCACGGATCGGGGCGGAATGGCGCCAGAATCGTGCCTCTTTAAGATGGGGTCTTGCACAATTTTTTCAAGGAATCTCAGTAATTTGGCGTATCTGCGTCAGCGCGGCACAGGACGTGTACGAATCAGCTGAGCGCACGAATGCAACCGTCCTCGACGTGGAGGAAATGAGCGCGGCCTTCGAGGGCCGAGAAGGCCTGTCGATCCGTGCCTGTCATCCAAGCCTGGGAGCCGATCCGCAGTAGCTCCTCGAACAAGGCAGACCGGCGCGAGACATCCAGATGGGCGGCAATTTCATCGAGCAGGAGGATAGGGGCCGCGCCGGCCCGGCGCTCCGCCAGCAGCTCGGCATGGGCCAGAACGAGCCCGATCAGCAGCGCCTTCTGCTCTCCTGTCGAGCAGAACTGAGCCGGCATCGCCTTTGGCCCGTGCTCGACGAGCATGTCGGTGCGGTGGGGGCCAACAAGCGTGCGCCCGGCCGCTCGATCACGCTCCCGCTCCCGGCGCAGGAGGGCACGGTAGGCATCCTCGACGTCCACGGCGGGCTGCGTTGCAAGCTGATCCTCGAGCCAACCCTCGAGTGCCACCCGGGACCAAGGGAATGGGGAGTCAGGCTCACGTTCGCGCCGCTCAGTGATCATGGCCTGGAGTGCCGCTGCTGCCTGGATTCGAGCCGCGGCCGTGGCAACGCCGGTCTCGGCCATGATCAGCTCGAGGCCGGCAAACAAGGCGTCGTCGGTAGCCCCGTCCTGCAACAGCCTGTTGCGCTGGCGCATGGCCCTTTCGAACTGACTGGCTCGCGTTCTAAAGCCCGGATCGAAACACAAGGTGAGGCGGTCGAGAAAGGTCCGCCGGTCGCTTGCCGGGCCGGTGAACAGGCCATCCATGGCGGGGGTCAACCAGACCAACTCAACCCAGTCGGCAAGAGCCCCCGATCCCGACTGGGTTACACCATCGATGCGGACCAACCGGCCGGAACGATGGCCGGCATCCGCGGACCCCTGAGCCGGAAGCTGGCCAGTGCCGATGTCAATTGTTCCATTGGGAGTGTGCACCGTGGCAGCGACCGCCCAGTCGCCCGATCCCCCGAGCCGGGCGAGCTGCGTAAACGGTGCCCGGCGCAGCCCCTGGCCAGGGGCAAGCAGTGATACGGCCTCGAGGAGGTTCGTTTTCCCGGAGCCGTTGGCTCCCAGGAGGACGACAGGGGCTGGTGTCACATCGACGCGAGCGTAGGCGTAGTTACGGAAGTTGGTCAGCGTCAGATGCTCGACCCAGATCGATCGCCGGGACTCCAAGACCTGCCCTGCTGGGACGCTGTGCGGCACCGGCTCGCCGTTCAATGCCAGCACTCCTCAAATCGCGCGGGCAGCTGTTCACAAGGGGTGCCCGCGTCGTAGAATTCGCGCGGTAGGTGCGCTGTTTCTCGTCTCACGAAAGACAGTTCAGCTCGGGCGACGCGCTCACCCCGTTCAAGACGAGAGTTACGGCCCGCGTTCTCGGCCAGCTTCTCGGCTGAAATGCGTTGTTGCGCGAAACCAAACAAACGTTCGGCCTGCAAACGACTCTTGCCTACACACGCATAGGCATCAGCACGTAGAGTGCGCTGTCATCATCGTTATCGGTCACCAGGGTGGGTGAGCCGGGATCAGCCAGCTTGAACACGGCGTTGTCGCTCTCGAGCTGAGCTGCGATGTCCAACAGATAGCGAGCGTTGAAGCCGATCTCGAGTGGGGCGGCAGAATAGCTCACGCCCAGCTCTTCCGTCGCGCTGCCGCCCTCCGGGTTGTTCACGGAGAGGATCATCTTATCGTCCGCCAGATTGAGCTTGACGGCGCGGCCGCGCTCGCTGGCGATGGTCGAAACGCGATCGACAGCACTCGTGAACTGGCTATTCGAGACCTTCAGCACCTTGTCGTTGTTCCGCGGAATGACCCGCACATAGTCCGGGAAGGTGCCGTCGATGAGCTTCGACGTGATGGTCACCGGACCGATTTCGAACCGCACTTTAGTGGTCGAGACGCCGACGCGCACCTCCGCATCGCTGTCCTCCAGCAGCCGGTGCAGCTCGTGGACCGTCTTGCGCGGAATGATGACGCCCGGCATTCCCTCTGCCCCTGCAGGGCAGGGGATCTCGACTTGGGCTAAGCGGTGGCCGTCCGTTGCGACAGCACGCAGCGTCGGCCCGTCCTTGCCTGACGCCGGGTGCAGGTAGACGCCGTTCAGGTAGTACCGCGTTTCCTCTGTCGAGATTGCAAAGCGGGTCTTGTCGAGTAGCTTCTTGAGGTCTTGGGCGGCTACCGTGAATTCGTGGCTCATTTCGCCAGCCGCCAAGTCCGGGAAGTCCTCTGCGGGCAGCGTCTGCAGCGCAAATTGGGCCCGGCCTGAGAGCAGGGTAAGGCGCTCGCGCTCGGGATCGCGCTGCATCTCGACCTCGGCGCCGTCAGGCAGCTTGCGCACGATGTCGTGGAGCATATGCGCCGGCACGGTGACGGCGCCCGGGACCGTAATTTCTGCCGGGACGTGCTCGGTTACCTCCCGCTCCAGGTCCTGTCTTTTATCAACTTCTCCGAGCCACCGAGCCTGCATCCTAATTGGTATGCCGTCTTCTGCTTAAATAAAAAAAAAAACATACTAC
>QGVC01000035.1 GCA_003242645.1 Pseudomonadota bacterium | reverse complement strand
GCAGTGCCGGCAGCAGCTCGTGATGGATCTGCTCTGCGGCAGCGATGTGCATCGCCGTCGGATACGTGTCGTTCGACGACTGGCTCATGTTGACGTGGTCGTTGGGATGCACGGGCTTCTTCGAGCCCCTCTCGCCGCCGAGGATCTCGATCGCGCGGTTGGCGATCACCTCGTTGGCGTTCATGTTCGTTTGCGTGCCGGACCCCGTCTGCCAGACGACGAGCGGGAAATGGTCGTCGAGCTTGCCGTCGATGACCTCCTGGGCCGCCTTGACGATGGCTTCACCGATCTTCCGATCGAGACGGCCGAGCGCCATGTTCGTCTCAGCAGCAGCGCGCTTGATGATCCCGAGCGCGCGGATGATCGGCTTTGGCTGCTTCTCCCAGCCGATCTTGAAGTTGCCGAGGCTCCGCTGGGATTGGGCCCCCCAATACTTGTCGGCAGGGACCTCGATAGGGCCGAAGGTATCCGTCTCGATGCGCACGTTAGGAGAAGTCATGTCAGGCAAGCTCATCCTTTGGCCGAAACTGAAAGCTAAGGCTCACTAGCACAGCGTAAGTGCCCGCTCCAGTTCTTGGTCCAAGGACCGCCTCACCATGAATTGCCGAAGCCCGTCATTCGGTCCCCGGGCTCGCCAAGCCGACCAGTGCTCATGTCGAAACCTACTTGGCTCCGCTAGCACGGTCGAACGGAGGATTGTCCCAATCTCCTCCTTTTGCTGCCATTTTTCCGGTGCCAGCTCAGCATGCTGAAGTAGCGAGTCACGCCCCCGCGGGTGTTGGGGCATTCGCGGGCGGAGATTTGAGCCGGATCGCAATGAGCGGTCGCGCCACGGCTTTCGGGGCAACACTTCCAAGTGATGCGTGAGCCTGGGCGGCGACGCCGCCCGTCCCCCTGTTCCAAGTTCGAGGACACGCCGTGACCCCGAAGATCGTCGTCATGATCATCATGCTCGCGCTGCCGAACGGCGACAGCGGCGTGCATGTGAAGCCGTTTCCAACGGCGGAGAGTTGCATCGAGGCTGCCAATATCGAGGCGACAGACCCGTTCGTGCGCTCGGTCGAATGCGCAGAGCTTGAGGACGGCATCCTGACGCTGCGGTTCGACCGCAGTGGGCCGCCTCAGAACGAGCCGGTCACAACCGGCTCGGCGGATTCGACTGGTTAGGCCATTCGGGCGGCAAACAGCTGCCGCCCTCCGCATGAGCTCGAGTGGAAATAGCCTCGACCGATAGAGCTACTCGGGAGCGCGAGGGACGATGGGTGTTGTCGGCGGCGGGGTGGGATCGATCTTGATGCCCTCGCCAGGAGTTGCCGTGGTCGTCGGAGCAGTTTGACCGCCGAAGACGTACCAAAGGAGGCCCAATACAATCACGATAGCCAGAAGGATGCTCACGAGCCTCCAACCCGCTTGTAGATCTCCACTTTCCCTCATCGAAGACCTCCGCCAAGGCGGTTCACTCGGCGAACGTCATCAACTCTCAGGAGTTCCGTCGTGGGCCTGGCGGCTCTGGGTCAGGAGAGGCGCCCCAAGATCAGGATGATTGTGAAACCAGCTGCCAGGGCCAGTGCCGCTGACTGCTGGTAGTGGTACTCCTCGGCATTCGGAAGCAATGTCGTGATGGTCAGGTAGAGCATGCCGCCTGCCCCTGAGGCCAACAGGAAGCCCAGTATCGGCCCGGGCAGAGACCCTATGACAAAGTAGCCGATCAACGTGGAGCTGAAGAGGGACAACCCAATCAGTCCCGTCCAGCCGAGCACGCGCTTCACTGGCCGTTGCTCGCTCTTGGCCTGAGCCCAGGCGAGCTCGCCGATGCTCAGTGCTTCGCTCAAGTTGTCGATGACGATGGCGAGGGCAACCAGGAGGCCCAGCTCAGGCCGGACGGCCACACCAACCCCGATGCTCAGGCCCTCGATGACCTCCTCCGCGCTCGTGCCCCCGGCAAGGACGGTGACCTCGTCTCCTTGGGGCGGATGTCGCCTGTGGAAACGTCGAACCCTGAAGCGTTGCTCGGCCTTTCGGCCGGCGAGCTTGCCACGATGAACGGCGAGATCCAGCCCGTAGACGGCGGCAAACCCGGCGAGGAAGCCGGCGAGCCCCGTCGGCAACGAGCTGAGCTCCAGGGCCGAGGGCAGCATCTCAAAGTTGATGGCCGCCAGGAGAACGCCACTCGCGAACCCCAGGGCCATGGACAGGAAGAGTGTCGTAGGCCGCCTCCAAAGCGCAAGCAAACCGCCGAGCGGCGAAGCCAGGGCTGCTGCCAAGGCAACAAGGATCAGGACAATAGTCGTCGACATACGAACCGGTTTGCCAAGCGCTAGGGAATGGTCCGCAACCGCTCGAGCGCTGAGCCTTCACCGGCGCTTAAATCGCGAGCGTTTGAAACATCCCGGAAACCGACAACAGGACGGGCCGGTTCGACGACGTCCCGGCCATCTCTCGCCTGATATGGAATGTCGGAGTTAGGCGCCGCGCGGCAGTTTTGGCCAGTTGAATGCTGGTCGCCCTTGAGGCTGCCCGCAGCTGTGCAGAGTGGGTGATGCTAGCCGCGCGTTGAATGACAGCGCGCAGCCACGCCAGCCGAAAAGGGATGAAGCCAGCTACCTGAGCCTACTTCTTCCGGAAAGCGTCGAGCCGGACGATCTGCGCACCTGAACTCGGAGGAGTCTGCTGGGGCGACTCGCTGGCGGCCTCCTGAGGCTTATTCTCTTTAACCGGCGCAGGCTTCGCCGATGCCGCGCTCGGGATGCCAGCCTCGGCGGATTCGGGTTGGTCGCCAGGGCGATCCGTTGTCCTTGCCCGCCGTGGGCCCCGGACTGGCTTGCGCTCCGCGACCGAGCGAGAAGCACTGCGAAACGGTGATGACTGAGGATCCGCCGGCATGGTGTCGCCGCCGCTCGCCTGTGGCTGGGCGACCGTTTCGGAGCTGTAGTCTGGCGTCTCGAACTGCAGACCGTAGCGGACGCTCGGATCGAAGAAGATCTTGAGCGCCGAGAACGGGACGACGAGCCGCTCGGGGATGCCGTCGAACGTGAGCTTCACCTCGAAGCGGTCCTCGGTGACATGGAGATCCCAGAAGCGGTGCTGCAGAACGATCGTCATCTCCTCGGGATATTTTTCCCGAAGACGCTTGGAGAGGACGACGCCAGGTGCCTGCGTGTTGAAGGAAAGGTAGAAGTGGTGATCACCCGGGAGCCCGCTCTTTGCCGTACGGGCTAGCACGGCGCGCACGACGCCTCGCATTGCGTCCTGCGCTAAAGCTTCATAGTCGATCACGCGCCCGTTGCTCATGAGGGACCAGGGCCATCTCTTGCTGCGCGAACCCTGACTTGGGCCGCAAGGAGGTGGAGGGCTTCTGTTGCCCGGTGCCCTCCGAACCGCGCCTGACCGGTGCTAGAGGCCAGGACTTGGATTCAGGCACTCACGCCGCGTTACGCAGCGAGAGCAACCTCAGCAGGATAGTTGTCGTTGGCAACTATTCTGTTTGGCCCGATAACGGCGGTACCATGCCGGGCGAAAGCACGTCCTTTACACCCTCGTCGATCCTATTTCGCCCCCATCAGAGACCGCCGCAACGACAGCGACCTTTGGTGGAGGCGCCGGGTACTGCCCCCGGGTCCGATGGGCTTATTACGACGGCCATTTATCGCCATAGCCGGACGAATCCGGCACGCCTAATATAGGCTGGCCATGGCTTGAAAAAAAGAACTCTTGAAAGGGTATGACTGCGATTGCTCACCGCTGCTATACGCGAGCTGCTGACAGGCCCACCAGCCTATGATGCGCGCTCTCCCTGGCGCCCGGTACCTGCCGTGGCGGCAGCCTTCACCATCATCGCCATCTCCGGTCTCCTCGCCACGGCGCTCGTGGGAACGCTGGAGTTCGCTCCGACGACCCCCTTTCCCGTACCCGATGTGATCCCAGGGGACGAAAACCGGATCTGGAGGATGGCCGCATGGCTGCTCGGCATGCAGGCGGCAACAGTTGTGCTGGTCCTGCTGGCCGCCGGCTTGTTCGGCGGAAAGACGGCTGAGGTGTTGGCCCTCAACAAATCCACGCCAGCCCGCCTGTACGTCGCCGCCATCCTCGTGATGCTGGCTGCCCAGGTGATCTACAATGCCATCGTACTCCCGTTCGCTCACCAGACGATGGTGGAGGACGTGCAGCCGCTCATCGAGCCGCTGCAGTCCGACGCGTTCTGGCTGTTCGGCCTCGCCATTGTGGTCGGCGCACCGCTGTCTGAGGAGCTGCTGTTCCGAGGCTTCCTGCTGAGCGCGCTCGCGCAATCACGGCTCGGCTATTTCGGCGCGGCGCTGCTCACGACGCTCGGCTGGACCGTGCTCCATGCCGGCTACTCCGGCTTAGGCCTCATCGAGGTCTTCCTCGCTGGCCTTCTGTTCTCCTGGTTGCTGTGGCGGACGGGCAACTTGTGGGTGCCCATCGCTTGCCACGCTTTCTATAACGGCATCGTCCTGTTCGCGATTGTGGCCGTTCTACTGGCGTGAGGCGTCAGCAGGTGGGAATCAGGCTAAGAACAAGCCCATGGAGCAGTATCTCGAACTGATGCGCCGCGTGCGCACCGAAGGTGTCAGAAAGACGGACCGAACTGGCACGGGCACGCTCAGCATCTTCGGCCACCAGATGCGCTTCGATCTCGCCCGCGGCTTCCCGCTGGTGACCACCAAGAAGCTGCACGTGAAGTCCATCATTCACGAGCTGATCTGGTTTCTCAGGGGCGACACGAACATCGCCTACCTGAAGGAGAACGGCGTCTCGATCTGGGATGAATGGGCGGACGAGAACGGCGACCTCGGGCCCATCTACGGAAAGCAATGGCGATCCTGGGCCGCCCCGGACGGACGCACGATCGATCAGATTGCCGATGCGGTCGAGCTGTTGCGGACCAACCCGGACAGTCGCCGCATTATAGTGTCGGCTTGGAATCCGGCCGATCTGCCCCAGATGGCGCTGGCCCCATGTCACTGCCTGTTCCAGTTCTACGTCGCTGACGGCCGGCTTTCCTGTCAGCTCTACCAGCGCTCTGCCGACGTGTTCCTGGGCGTCCCCTTCAACATCGCGAGCTACGCGTTGCTGACGCTGATGGTGGCGCAGGTCACGGGCCTGCAGCCGGGCGAATTCATCCACACCTTCGGCGACGCGCACCTCTACTTGAATCATCTCGAGCAAGCGGACCTGCAGCTCACCAGGACACCGCGGCCACTGCCGACGATGAGGCTCAATCCCGAAGTGAAGGACATCTTTGCGTTTCGGTACGAGGACTTCGAGCTCATCGGCTATGATCCGCATCCGCACATCAAAGCGCCGGTGGCGGTATGACGGACACCAGGGATCAGGCGGAGCCAGGTACCGAGCCAATCATCGCCTTGGTGGTTGCCGCTGCCGAGAATGACGTGATCGGTCGCAGCGGAGGTCTGCCCTGGCGGATCCCGTCGGACTTACGGCTTTTCCGGAAAATTACGATGGGCAAGCCGGTGATCATGGGCCGGCGGACGTTCGCCTCGATCGGCAAGCCGCTCGACGGACGCGATAACATTGTGTTGAGCCGCGACCCGGCCTTTGCTGCCGAGGGCGTCATCGTCAGGCCGAACCTTGCCTCCGCAATTGCCGAAGCGCGGGCCATCGCCGCGCAGAAGGGCGCAAACGAAATCATGGTTATCGGCGGCTCGGAGGTGTTCCGCGAAGCGCTGCCCCACGCACACCGGATCTATCTCACCCGTGTCCATGGCGCCCCCGAGGGGGATGTCCATCTGCCACACATCCCACAAGATCAGTGGTTTGAGGCCTCACGCCAGCCGCTGCCGCGAGGAGAGTCTGACGAGTTCGCTTGCACGTTGATCGTTCTCGAACGCAGGCGATAATTTTGGCTGGTAAGCAATTGTTAATGCTTGAAGCCCTATCGGCCGCACCACATCTTGCAGAGATCGGTTTGCGCGCGAGAAGGGTCTCCCCTATAACCACGTATACGAAGATGCATGGTCTGGCGCCCCGCGGCTCGCGGCGGGCGCCATTTGGCATTCCCAGCACAAAGCAGGAAACGGAAGCACTGTTCGATGCCTTGGAGCAATCAAAGTAGCGGCGGCGGCTGGAAAAGCGGCGGCGGCGGTGGGCCATGGGGTGGTGGACCATGGGGGCAGGGCCCTGGTGGTGGCGGCCAGCCCGATCTTGAGGAGATCCTCAAGCGCGGCCAGGACAAGGTGAAGCAGGTCATGCACGGTTCGGGTGTTCCTGGACCGCTCGTCCTGCTTCTCGCTGCGGTCGCTCTCGCCGTCGTCGGGTTCTACGCCTTCACCTTCACGGTCAGACCGGACGAGGTTGGTGTGGTCCTGCGTTTCGGCAAGTTCCACAGGCAGGAGCCGCCAGGGCTGCACTTCCGCTTGCCCTATCCCATTGAGGAGGTGCGCCTGCCAAAGGTCACCACGGCGAATCGCACGGAGATCGGCTTCCGCGGCCCGACTGATGACCGGAACCGGGCAATCCAATCGCAGGAGGTTCTCGACGAGAGCCTTATGCTGACCGGTGACGAGAACATCGTCGACATCGGCTTCGTCGTGCTGTGGAACATCAAGGACGCTCCGGCCTACCTCTTCAATATCGAGAACCCGGAGAAGACCGTCAAAGAGGTGGCAGAGAGCGCCATGCGCGAGGTGGTGGGCAAGAGCCGGGTTCAGGACGTGCTCACCGAAAAGCGCTCGCAGATCGAGCAGGAAGTGCACCAGCTCGTGCAACGTACGCTGGACTTCTACGGCGCGGGGATCAACGTCACTCAGCTCCAGATGCAGCGGGCCGAGGCACCTGCGCAGGTTATCGATGCGTTCCGTGATGTCGCGGCTGCCATGATTGATCAGCGCCGCATCGAGAACCAGGCCTATGCCTACGCCAATAAGGTCATTCCGGAGGCTCGCGGTGAGGTGCAGCGCATCCTTCAGGAGGCCCAGGCGTACAAGGAGCGCGTCATCGCTGAAGCACAGGGTGAGGCGAGCCGGTTCCTCAACGTGCTCGAGGAATATCGCAAGGCTCCGGAGCTGATGCGGCAGCGACTCTATCTGGAAACGATGGAGCGCGTCCTCGCCTCGACCGACAAGATCATCATCGACAGCACTGGGGGACCAGGCGTGGTGCCATACCTTCCGCTGGACCAACTGCAACCCCGTAAGCAGCAGTAAGAGGATTTCCGATCATGCGTGGACTTGTGATGGCAATCCTCATCGCTCTCGGGATCGCGGCCGTAGGTGTCTACCTTTCGGCTTTCGTCGTTCAGCAGTATCAACAGGCCCTGGTCCTCGAGTTCGGCAAGCCAAAGCGGATCGTCGATGAGGCGGGACTGCACTGGAAGTTGCCGATCGTAGAAACAGTCGAGTTCTTCGACAAACGCATCCTCGACCTGGATACGACGCCGCAGGAGCTGTTCTCTTCGGACCAGAACAAGCTCATCGTCGACAGCTTCGCGAGGTACCGCATCGTCGACCCGCTGCGGTATTATCAGACGGTACGCAATGAGCTTGGCGTCCGCTCCCGTGTCGGGCCCATTCTCGACAGTGCGCTGCGGCGCGTCCTCGGCTCCGCATCTTTCGCGGATGCGGTGCGTGACCGGCGTGCCGAGCTGATGAACCTCATTCAGCAGCAGGTTAATAGTGAGGCCCGGAATTTCGGTATCGAGGTGGTTGACGTCCGGACTAAGCGCGTCGACCTGCCGCCCCAGAACTCCGCCTCGATCTACGAGCGGATGAAGACCGACCGGCAACGTGAGGCTGCCGAGTTCCGCGCCCGCGGTGAGGAAGCGGCCCGTCGCATCCGGGCGGAAGCCGACCGGCAGGTCGCCGTGATGAAAGCCGAAGCCGAACGCGACGCCCGCCGGCTTCGTGGTGAGGGCGACGCGGAACGCGCGCGGATCTCGAACGAAGCCTTCAGCCAGGATCCGGAATTCTATCAATTCCTCAGGTCGCTGGAGGCCTATGAGACGGCGCTGCGCCGTGGCGACACAAGGCTCGTCATCTCACCGGATTCGACGACCTTCCGTGACTTCTTCCGGTATTTCTCCGAGTCGATCACGGAGACCGCGAAGGTCCCGGGCGTCACGACCGGGTCAACCGGAACTACCGGAACGACAGGACCGAACATCGCGTTGCCGCAGAGATGAGCGATCTTGCCGTTGCCCTCGGTCTCGTTCTCGTGATCGAGGGCTTGCTCTGGGCCGCCGCTCCCGACCTTGCGGTTCGCCTCCTCCAGACAGCAGCAGAGGCGTCGCCGCAGGCATTGAGGACCGCCGGTGCCGCTGCTGTGGCGGCCGGCGTGTTCATCGTTTGGCTCGTGCGCGGGTAAGCTGTAGCCCGAAGGCCGGGTGTGGGGGTGTTAATTCATGATAGTTTTCCGCCTCGCGCCTCCTTTGCGCGGCGGTAAACTGATTGGGCATGCTGGTCGAAAGGACGGGTGTCATGGCAGCCCTGGCGCAAAGCAGGCAGACGAGCCCCAGATCTCGCGCACTCGCAGCGTTGGCTTTCTGTCTTACGATGGTTGTGACCGCGGGGAGCTCTCAGGCCCGTGGTCCGGAATCGGTTGCCGATATCGCCGAGCAGCTGATCGATGCCGTCGTGAATATATCGACGTCGCAGACCCTCAAGTCGCCCGACGGCACTCCATTGCCCAAAGTGCCGGAGGGCTCTCCGTTCGAGGATCTGTTCGAGGACTTCTTCAATAAGGAAGGTAGAACACGCCCTGACCGGAGGGTTTCCTCGCTTGGCTCCGGCTTCGTCATAGATGCCGAGGAAGGCCTGATCGTCACCAATACCCACGTGATCGAAGGCGCTGACGAGATCATCGTCAACTTCGCCGATGGCTCGCGGCTCAAAGTCGACAAGGTCGTCGGCAAGGACGGCAAGACCGACCTGGCGCTGCTCAAGGTCACCCCGAAGAAGCCACTGAAGGCCGTGAAATTCGGCTCCTCCGAAGCGCTGAGGGTTGGCGACTGGGTGATGGCGATTGGCAACCCATTTGGGCTTGGCGGCTCGGTGACGATCGGCATCATCTCCGCCAAAGCACGCGACATCAATTCGGGGCCGTACGACGACTATCTGCAAACCGACGCAGCCATCAACAAGGGCAACTCTGGCGGTCCCCTGTTCAACATGAACGGCGAGGTCGTTGGCATCAACACAGCCATCATCTCGCCGACAGGCGGCTCGATCGGCATCGGGTTCGCCGTTCCATCGGATATCGCGGTCCCCGTCATTGAGCAGCTCAGGCTTTACGGCGAGACACGCCGTGGCTGGCTTGGTGTCCGCATCCAATCCGTCAGTGAGGAGATCGCTGAGTCGCTTGGTGTGCCCGAGAACAGGGGCGCGCTCGTCGCCGCCGTGACTCCGGACAGCCCGGCTGCAAAGGCAGGCATCGAGCCAGGCGACGTCATCGTGAAGTTCGATGGCAAGGACATTGTCGGCATGCGCAGTCTGCCGCGCATCGTTGCCCAGACTCCCATTGGAAAGACTGTGGACGTCGAGGCGGTGCGCAAGGGCGAACGGAAAACCTTCAAGGTGGTGGTTGGCCGTCTTGCCGAAGACGAGGATGAACCTTCCGAGCCGGCCACGAAGGGAGGAGCCACCCCATCGCCCGGCGGCGGCCTGATGGGCCTCAAAGTCACTCCTTTGACAGACGAGCTCAGGCAGAAGCACGGGATAGACAAGAAAGTCGAGGGCCTCCTCGTTACAGAGGTCGATCCGGACAGCCCCGCCGCCGCGAAGGGCATAAAGCCTGGGGAAATCATCGTCGAGGCGGCGCAGGAGCGTGTGTCGAGCCCTGACGATCTGATGAAGAGCGTCGAGAAGGTCCGTCGCTCAGGCCGGAAGGCCGTCCTGCTGCACGTGGAGGACGGAAAGGGCGACATGCGCTACGTCGCAGTCCCGATCAACTGACGTTGCCCTATTTCCCACCTGCGTGCGAGCTAGCTTCGCCTTGGTGAGTTGGCAAACCGCTGACGCGCCGGGGGCGACTTGCCCCTGGCGCTGGCCAGGAGCCAACATTAGAACAAATGCCTAACTTTTCGAACATTGGAGACACTGCCCGTGCCCGAGAGCCGTAGCCTGCTGAGCACGATTGTGGATTCCATCCCGCCCGTGCACCGCGATGGCCACAAGTTCGTTGCGATCGGCTTGGGCATTACATTGCTCTTCTTCTGGCTCTGGCCACCATTGGGGTGGATCGCAGCACTGGCGACCGCGTGGGTTGCCTACTTCTTCCGCGATCCTGACCGGGTGACCCCGTTGCGGGAAGGATTGATCATTGCGCCCGCCGACGGGCGTATCACGTCGATTGAGCGCGTACGTCCGCCCCAGGAGCTTGGGCTCGGCGAGGAGCTCCGTACCCGGATTTCGATTTTCCTCTCCGTCTTTGACGTGCACGTGAACCGCTCTCCGGTGGCTGGGCGAATCACGCGATCCGTCTACACGCCGGGTGCCTTTCTCAATGCGGAGCTCGACAAGGCCAGCGAGGAAAATGAGCGGCGCGGCCTCGTTATTCTGATGCCCTCGGGCGCGGAAATTGGTGTCGTTCAAATCGCCGGCCTCATTGCACGGCGAATTGTCACCTTCGTCGGCGAAGGTGATACTGTGGGAGTCGGTCAGCGGATCGGCCTTATCCGGTTCGGCTCTCGCGTGGATGTCTATCTCCCGCCCGAGGGACGGGCTCTCGTGGCCGTGGGCCAGAGGACCATAGCTGGGGAGACCGTTTTGGCCGATCTCAAGTCGAACGAGCCGGAGCGAGAGGCACGCCGCAGCTAGAGTTGTACGTCAGCGCAACCGGACCCGAAGGGTGGACTCTTGGATACGAAGATGAGGGCTCCGATGGACCCTGTGGTGACGAAGCTCGAGGAAGAGACCCTTCGGCGCAGGCGCCGGGCGATCTTCAGGAAGAGGCAGGTCCCCGTCCGGCTGCTTATTCCAAACTTTTTCACCCTCCTGGGGCTGTGCGCCGGCCTGACCGCCATCCGCATGGCAATCGAAGGGCGCTACGAGCTGGCTCTTGCTGCCATTGTGTTCGCCGCACTTCTCGATGGCGTGGACGGCCGGGTTGCGCGCCTGCTGAAAGCGTCCTCGCGTTTCGGTGCAGAGTTCGACAGCCTCGCTGACTTCGTGAATTTCGGCGTCGCGCCCGCCATCGTTCTGTTCACCTGGGGCTCATGGGACACGCCAGGGACGCGCGGCTTGGCCTGGATCGTCGTTCTGCTGCTGGCCGTGGCCTGCGGGCTGAGGCTCGCGCGGTTCAACGCCGTGCTCGACGTCGAACGGCCAAAGTGGCAGTCGGACTACTTCTCGGGCGTGCCCGCTCCAGCCGGGGCAATTATCGCGCTGCTCCCGGTCTACCTCGATCAGCTTGGACTTCTGGAGGTGCGCAGCGGTTGGCCGATCTACTTCGTGCTCGCCTACGCCCTGCTGGTCGCCTTTCTGATGGTCAGCACGATCCCAACGTATTCAGGCAAGCTGCTCGGCGAGCGCATCTCGCGCGAGTGGGTCATGCCGATGTTCGTGCTGGTCGGTGCGCTGGTGGCGCTACTCGTCACGTACCCATACGCGACCTTGACCATCGGAACCCTGCTTTACCTTGCGCACATTCCAATTGCCTTTCGTCGTTATCAGGCTCAGATGCGCGCCATGGAAGACGAGGAAGCGCAACGGGGAAGCCAAGGCCAAAGCTTGCCCATCCCCAAGCTCGTTGTGGAGCAACCCCGCAGTGACAGGATGCAGCAGTGACGATACTGTCCCTGCGATGGAACGGGGTGCGTTGACCGGGCGGCCACCGATGCCTACTATCCGCAGCAACGGTTAAATGGAGTGGCTGGGGCGCATACACGTCCGCCGATTATGACGTGATCGACATCCTGATCGTCCTGGGCCTCATCCTCCTCAACGGCTTCTTCGCGCTGTCGGAGCTGGCTGTCGTCTCTTCCCGGCATTCCCGGTTGAAGGCTCTCGCAGCATCCGGTCGCCGTGGAGCGAACCGCGCGCTCAAGCTGGCCACGGACCCAGGCCGTTTTCTCTCAACAGTCCAAATCGGCATCACCCTCGTCGGCATTCTGAGCGGCGTCTACTCGGGCGAGGTCTTCGGCGCGCAAGCGGCGGCTTATCTCACTGACGCTGGGCTTCCACCCGGTGCGGCCATATCGCTTGGATATGGGTCGGTGGCGATTGCCGTCACCTACTTTTCAGTGATCATCGGCGAGCTCGTCCCGAAAAACTTGGCCCTGCGCAACGCTGAGGGCGTAGCCTGCGCCGTTGCTCCTATTATGGTTGTGGTTTCAAAGATCGCGGCGCCCGCGGTCTGGCTGCTCGATGCCTCGACGCGTCTCGTCTTCCGTGCGTTTGGTCTGTCGACCGAGCGCGAGGTGCGAGTGACCGATGAGGAGATCAAGGCTCTCATCGCCGAAGCCGAGCGCGCCGGCGTCTTGGAGACAAGCGAACGCGAAATGCTTTCCGGCGTGATGCGCCTGGCGGATCGCACCGTCGTCGGACTGATGACGCCGCGGACGGATGTCGACTGGATCGACATCACCGCGTCGCCAGAGGAGATAAAGGAGCGCCTGATCAGCACGCCGCATTCTCGCTTACCGGTCGGCGAGGGCTCGATCGACAATATGATCGGGGTCATTCAAACACGCGAGCTGCTAGCCACCCTGCTTTCCGGCAAACCGTTCGATGTGCGCTCACTCGTCCGCAAAGCGCCCATCATTCCTGAGGGCACCGATGCTCTCGACGCCCTGGCCACGCTTCGGGAAGCCGAGGTGCCGATGGCCCTGATCCACGATGAGTACGGCAACTTCCAGGGCCTGGTGACTCCGGCCGACGTTTTGGAGGCTATCGCTGGCGCCTTCCGGGCCGACACAGCCGGGGCCGGCCCAATGGCTGTCGAGCGGGAGGACGGCTCGTGGTTGCTGTCCGGCGCGATGCCGGCAGACGAGATGGCCGATAAGTTGGGTATCAAACT
The DNA here is from genome assembly GCA_003242645.1 of Pseudomonadota bacterium. Next base: position 4,121 of record QGVC01000035.1, on the reverse strand, counting down.
ACCGGAAAAACGGGCTTACGAGACGGTGGCCGGTTTCGTGCTCGCCCATCTTCAGCACTTGCCGGAAACTGGGGAATACATCGAGACGAGCGGGTGGCGCTTCGAAGTGGTCGATCTCGACGGACGGCGGATCGACAAGGTGCTGGCGAGCCGCAGCCTACGCAGCCGGCGCAGCGCGATTGCTTGAGAAACGAAACGTGCACCAAGCCTCACGGTTGAGGCTTACTTCGTCTCATCCGGCGCGCGGTGATAGACATCATCCGCACGCAGAATGTCGTCCTCACCCAGATAGCTGCCGATCTGCACCTCGATGAGCTCGAGCGGCACCTTGCCGGGGTTTTCCAGCCGGTGCCATTGGGTGGCGACGATGTAAACGCTCTCGTTTTCGCGAACGAGCTTCTCCTCGTCGCCGATGGTAACCTTCGCCGTGCCGTGCACCACAACCCAGTGCTCGGAGCGGTGATGGTGCATCTGCATGGAAAGTTTGCCGCCCGGCTTCACGTGCAGCAGCTTCACCTGGAAACGAGGCCCCAGCGAAAGGGTCTCGAAATAGCCCCAGGGCCGGTAGCTGCGGATGTGCTGCTCATGCTCCTTCCGGTTTGCAAGTCTTAGCCGCGAAACGATCTTTGAGACGTCCTGCGCCCGCGACTTGTCGGCGACGAGCAACGCATCAGGCGTGTCGACGATGACAAGGTTCTCGACACCTAATGCCGTAACGAGCGCCCGCTCGCTGTGGATGTAACAGCCAGTTGCACCCTCGAGAACAGCCTCGCCACGGCTTACATAGTTACCCCGTTCATCATGTGGGGCGATCTCCCACAACGAGGACCATGAACCCACGTCATTCCAGCCAAAATCGACAGGGATGATAGCGGCCAGGGCCGTTTTCTCCATGACCGCATAGTCGACCGAAATGTTCGGGCACTGCGCAAAAGCGGCTTTGTCGAGCCGCAAGAAGCCGATGTCCATCACCGCGCGATCGAGCGCCAGCTGAGCGAATTCCCGAATCTCAGGCGCATGCCGCTGCAGCTCATCAAGGAAGGTTTTCGCGTGTAGAACGAAGATGCCGCTATTCCAGAAATAATGGCCTTCGTCGAGATAAAGCTGCGCGGTCGTCGCGTCAGGCTTCTCCGTGAACTCCTCAACCCTGAACGCGCTCCCCTCGAATTGTTCGAGCGGCTTGCCGCGGCGGATATAGCCGTAGCCGGTGTGGGGGCTGGCAGGCTTGATCCCGAACATCACCAGCCTGCCACTCGCGGCTACCTCGCCAGCCAGGCGCACCGCATCGAGAAAACGTGCTTGGTCCGCGATGATATGATCCGAGGGCATCACGACGAGAATGCCCGAGGGATCCTCCTGCGCGACGCTCAGAGCGGCAACTGCGATAGCGCCTGCGGTGTTGCGCTGCACAGGCTCCAAGATGATGGCGCGCGCCGTCGTTCCGTGGATTTCCAGGTTCTCCTTGACCAGAAAGCGATGATCCGCATTGCACAGGATCGTCGGCGCTCGAAAGCCTTCGTCGGGTTTCAGCCGTTCCAAGGTCGCGCCGAGCAGGCTCACATCGCGCCCGTTGAAGCGGATGAACTGCTTCGGATACATGGCCCGCGACAAGGGCCAGAGCCGCGTCCCGGAACCACCGGAGAGGACAACGGGATAAAGAGCGCTCATGCGCAAACCTCTCGAACCGCCCCGAGGCAGGTCTCACAAGTTGCCAGGCTTGCCTCGCGAATTTTCATCAGCCGCTGATCGGCCCCTCGAGGCACCGAAACTGCCCGCCTCGGTCCCATCGATCAACACGGAACTTACCCTGGGCTTATGAATGACAGTCCTTCTTCGATATCGCTGTGCACACGCCATAGGGTCGATGTTCGGGCTTGTGCTCGGCTCGGCGACCTGATCTAGAATCTCCTCACGTTGCAAAGAAAATCGGGAGGAAACCGTGCCGGTCAGCTACACGCCCCGCGACTGGTCAAGCCAGCCCGGCTATATCTATCCGGCATACAAGTCGACCGCGCTGCGCGGGCCGACGAAGCCGCTGATCCCTATTCCGCAATCGCTCTCGGAGCTGACGGGCCCTGTCTATGGTCACGAGAGCGTGGGTGCACTTGACAACGATCTCACACGAAACGGGCGTAAGGACGGTGAGCCGCTGGGCGAGCGGATCATCGTCACCGGACGTGTCCTCGACGAAATGGGACGGCCTGTGCCAAACACTCTCGTGGAGATTTGGCAGGCCAACGCCGCCGGCCGCTACATCCATAAAGCCGACCAGCACGATGCACCTATCGATCCCAACTTCTTCGGCGGCGGCCGCTGTGTCACCGACTCCGAAGGTCGGTACACGTTCATGACCATCCGGCCGGGCGCCTACCCCTGGAGCAATCACCATAACGCCTGGCGGCCGAGCCACATCCATTTCTCACTCTTCGGGCCGAGCTTCGTCACGCGCCTCGTGACGCAGATGTACTTCCCAGGCGATCCGTTGCTCGAATTCGATCCAATCTACCAGAGCGTGCCCGCCGGCGCCCGCGAACGCCTCGTGTCCCGTTTCAACCTTGAAGTCACACAGCCCGGATTCGCGCTCGGCTACAAGTTCGACATCGTCCTGCGCGGCCGTAACGAAACGCCGATGGAGGAGTAGCGTTATGGCCCTCAAGCAAACGCCGTCGCAGACGGTTGGCCCCTTTTTCGCGTACGGGCTGACGCCGGAGCAGTACGGCTATCCGTTCACCAGCATTGCGGGAGGTGACCTGGCGCCCAGCGAAGCTGATGGCGAGCGCATCCGTATCGAAGGTCGCGTGCTCGATGGTGCCGGAGAGCCGATCCCGGATGCAATGGTCGAGATCTGGCAAGCCGATGGTCAGGGCCGATACGCCCATCCGCTCGATCCGCGTGGCTCCAATACGGGCTTCAAGGGGTTCGGCCGCGTTGGAACGGGCACGGATCCAGAATGCCGCTTCATCTTTCACACTGTGAAGCCTGGTTCGGTGGACGGTCGCCAGGCACCTCACATCAATGTGATCGTCTTTGCACGCGGCCTGCTGCTGCACGCCTACACGCGAATTTATTTTTCGGATGAAGCGGAGGCTAACGCCCGCGATCCGGTCCTAGCTCTGGTCCCACCGGAGCGGCGTTCGACGTTGATCGCCGAACGCCAAGAGACGCCCTCCGGCGTCGTGTATCGATTCGACATTCGCATGCAAGGCGAGGCGGAAACCGTTTTCTTCGATGTTTAATCGAATCAAAATTAGCCCCAAGAATGAGACTTGATTGAAGTCAAAAATCTAGGTGACATTCGAAAAACGACGGGAGTCTGCAGAGGGCTGAGTAATTCTATGCCCGCGATCAAGAAAATCTCTGTCTGATTCCGGTGCTCATGCGTTGCACAATAGTCGAGCGCCTGGAATGAAACTGAGATTAAGTCACTTGCCTAAAGCAAGCTTTGGCGCTGGCTAGAAACTAATTCGGTTGCAGACTGAGTTGAAAATCATCTTTTCTGGCTCTGAGCGCGTGCCATAGCCCTACGAGCAGCTACGCCACCGAATGGCCCCTCTTGATCTCGATTATCAAGACCTACCTGCGCACAATGACTTCTCGAATTCCGAGCGGAGGCGTAGGAGTGCAGCAATTCTTGAGGGCGGGTCGCGGTTTCACTCTCTGACGATGGCGAACCATTGATTCCCAAAAGGGTACGTTGCCGCACTGACGTAAAGTGCGAAGTTGCATCAGTGCGTTCGATCTGATCGGAAGTAGAGCATTCGGGCGCCGGCAACCCAGATTGATTGGCGGCTAGTATCCTTGCGACCAGCTTCTGAGTGATTTCGTCGGGCTTGATGCCGAGCTCCTGATCAAGCAAGGCAACGAGTGCGTTGTAGCGCCGAATGGCGTCTATCGTTCGACCAGTCGCAACATAGGCCCTGATAGCGAGCCTATGCGCATCTTCCCGCAGAACATTCATCGAGATCGCTCGGTGTGCGAGTTGGAGAGCCTCACACGGCCGCTGCATCTCTAAGTACGCCTCTCCAAGGCGCAGGAGCGCGTCGAGCGCCAAATCTTCGAGCCTTTGCCGCTCCCTGCTCAACCACTCCGACCAATGCTCCTCGTCCAAAGTACAGTCCGCG
>QGVC01000034.1 GCA_003242645.1 Pseudomonadota bacterium | reverse complement strand
AATGACCAATGTCGTCGGTGGCGATCTGGTCAAAGTTATGAGCTGGTACGACAACGAATGGGGCTATGCCTCTCAGATGGTGCGCGAGGGCGTGCATATGGTCACCCATTAGTGTCGGCTGACGAATATGGGCCGCGCTGACCGGCCCATTCGCAATTTTGGATTCCGAAAGGTTGGACGAAATGGCTCGTACAGCAGGTAAGGTTGCGGTTGTCACCGGTGGTGCCCTTGGGATTGGCGCGGCGACGTGCGCGATGCTGGCGCGGGAAGGCGCAGCGGTCGCCATTACGGACGTGCTTGAAAAGGAAGGCCAGGCACTCGCGGAGCGCATTCGCGCGGACGGCGGAAAGGCGCAATTTTGGGCGCTCGATGTTACTGATGAGGCGGCAGTCGAACGCGTTTTCAACGAAGTCGTGAACACGTTCGGAAAACTCGATGTCCTGGTCAACAACGCCGGCATCGCGGGAGCAAGCAAACCCACCCATGAATTGACCGCCGAAGAATGGGACAAGGTCATCAATGTCAATGTCCGCGGCGTTTTCTTTTGCACCAAGCACGCTGTTCCGCATATGCGCCGCGCGGGCTCCGGCAGCATCATCAATTTATCGTCGATATATGGAATCATCGGCGCGCCGGATCTTCCGCCGTACCACGCTTCGAAAGGCGCCGTTCGCTTGATGACAAAGACGGACGCGCTGCTTTATGCAAAGGACAAAATCCGCGTGAACTCCGTGCATCCGGGGTTCATCTGGACTCCTCTCGTCGAGCAGCTCGCCAAGAGCTCGCCGCAAGGCCTGGAAGCCTACCGGCGAGAGCTCGATGCCAAGCACCCGCTAGGACACGTCGGTGAGCCGGACGATATTGCTGCCGGAATCGTCTACCTTGCTTCGGATGAGGCCAAGTTCGTGACCGGTAGTGAGCTCGTAATCGATGGCGGCTATACTGCGCAATAGGTTGCAAGCTCATACGTCAGCCCGAGTTAGCGGAATTTCGCGGATGGCGCCGTTTCTGGAATAAGCTCGAGAACTACGTACCGGTGAATTTCGGCTTTCGTTTTTCCAGAAACGCCGCCTGACCTTCCTTATAATCATTGCTGGCGAAACATTTTGTAATGGCCGCTTCGCAAGCTGCGAGATCGCGCTTTTCCGGATCTTTCATGAGCTCGTTGATGGCAAGCTTTGCTGCGCGGATTGTCAATGGCGCGTTGGCTGCAATCGTGCGAGCCATTTCCGTCACGATTTGCTCCAGCTCAGCCGCTGGCACAACACGATTGACGAGCCCCATCTCCTTCGCCTCGAGAGCCGTGAACTGCCGCGCGGTGAAGAGCATTTCCTTCGCGTAAGCCGGCCCGATGAGATCGACCAGAGGCTTTGTCCGAGAGAGCCCATAGCCCAGCCCGAGTTTCGCGGCTGGTATGCCGAACCGTGCGTTGTCGGCTGCAATCCGGATGTCACAACAGGCAGCAATCGCCGTGCCACCGCCGATGCAGTAACCGTTGATCATGGCGATCGTCGGCATCGGCATCGATTGAAGTGTCTCGTAAACCTTATCGGTCGTCGCCTGATAAGTAGCAACAGCCTCCGCCTCCTGACGCTCGTCCTTGAACTTCGAAATGTCGGCGCCGGAGACGAACGCTTTATCTCCCGTCCCCTTTAGCACCACGACCCGGATGCTCGGGTCGCTGGCGAAATCGGCCATGATTTCCAAGGCAGCCTGCCACATCTCGAGCGAAACAGCATTGTGGCGCTCTGGATTGTTGAAAATCATGTAGCCGATGCCGTCTTCCTTTTTCGCCAACATCTTCTCGGTCGGCATTCCGGGCTCCTTACGGTTCGGAGTTCGGTAACAGGTGTGGTAAACAGTCGGCGCGAAGCATCGCCCCGGACCATATGGTCGGGCATAGCCGTTTACTCTCTCAATTTACAGATGTGAATAGAAGCGGTTCGGCGATCCTGCGCGGATCCTCGCCCCTCGCGTGATTTCGGCGTAGGGCGAAGAGCCTCGAACCGTATCCTCAGAACAGGGTCGCAGCCCCAACCTTCGGCAACACAGAGCCGCGTAGCACTCACGGATAGTAGGAATTGCGCCTGTAGTGCTCGGACCTACGCTGGCTCGCGCTGCGCCAACGGGGGCCCATGGCACCGAGCAGCGTAATGAACGCCAAGAACAGAATGAACGTCTGCAATCCTGACACGACCGATCCTTACCTTCGGGTCACCTCCCCGTCCCCCGAAGCGCAAAGGATGGCTTGCTCAATTGACAATCGAATGGCAGAGCGCGCCTGACCCGCTGCGAGCGGCCGCGGACGAAAAAGCTCAACGACTCCAGCCCAGTCGCCGCATTGCCTCTCGGAAGATCGTAGCTCTGCGCCAAATCAGATCGGGATCGCTTTGGCCGAACCAACGCCAAAGGGGGCTCATCGCACCCACGAGCGCAATGATGATCAAGAAAAGGATTAACTCGTGCTGGTTGTGCATGCACCAACGCCGCAAAAAACTTCGGACCATCTCCCCGGCTCGAGCAAGCCTAGGTGATTCGCTGGGTGGCAGTTAACAGTTCGTAAATGACCTGGAGCTTGTGCCTCGGCAGGGCTGTGGACAAAGCGCGACCAGTTCAACGGGTCAGGAGCGGCCTTACCGAGTCACTGGCGCGGTCCCCGAAGGAAGAAGGCCTGCAGCGTGCCTTTCCCAGCAACCTCAATGGTGCCGCGGGGCTCGAAGACGAACCTGTCCTGCAACCGCTCGTACAACGCCTGCGTGACATTGATCTCGTTGGCGATGCCATACGTCTCCATACGGCTCGCCGTGTTCACTGTGTCTCCCCATACGTCGTAGATGAACCGGTGCGTCCCGATGATGCCGGCGACGACCGGCCCTGTATGGATGCCGATGCGAAGCTGCAGCGGTAGTCCGAGGAGATCGCTCGTGCTGCGCGACACCTCCACCATGCTGAGCGCCATTCGGGCAACTGCCTCTGCGTGATCCGAACCTTCACTCGTAAGCCCGCCGGCGACCATGTAGGCATCGCCAATGGTCTTGATCTTCTCCAATCCGAAATCGATCGAAAGGCGATCGAACTCGGAAAAAAGCATGTTCAGCAGCTTGACGAGCCGCGTTGCAGAGAGCTGGGCGGACAGTCCTGTGAAGCCCACAAGATCCGCAAAGAGAATAGTTGCGTCGGGGATATGATCGGCAATGACGGTTTCCCCGAGATTGAGCCGCGATACGATGGCCGTGGGCAGAATATTGAGTAGCAGCGCCTCCGATTTTTCTTTTTCGAGCCGCAATTGCTCGACGAAGACCTTCTCGCGTTCGCGCAACCTCTTTTTCTCGATGCAGGCATTGATCCGCGCTTTCAGCAGCACGGGATTAAAGGGCTTCGGCATGTAATCCTCCGCCCCGGCCTCTATGCAGCCAGCCACGCTGTCGATCTGATCCAGCGCAGAAATCATAACGACCGGAATATCGCGGTGGCGCGGATCGCTTTTCAGCCGTACCAAAACCTCGTATCCGCTGATGCCGGGCATAATCAAGTCGAGGAGAATGAGGTCGAACGTTTGCTCCTCGACGAGACGCAGCGCCTCCTCGCCGTTGGCGGCAGTTGTCACGATGTGCGCGTCCCTTGTGAGTCGTCTGACCAGCAAATCGCGATTCGATTCTTGATCATCGACGACGAGTATCCGGCAGCCGCTGACAATTCGGCCGACATCGTTTGGCGCCTGCTGCCGAACCAGATTCAAAGCAGCAGCCCCCGGCAACAGACTTTCTGCGTCAGAGTTTGCAGGAGAGCTGTGTTGATGATGAGCTGGTGTGCCGAGCCGCTCGATTTGTGTCAGCAGGCGCTTGGTTTCTGCGAGGAGCTCCTTCAGATCACGGTCTATGGTGCCCGGCTCGGCTTCCTCCAGCAGCAGTTCCGCATAACCCTTGATGGCATTCAATGGCGTGCGCAGATCGTGGCGTAGCTTGCTGAGGGAAAACTCTCCGCACTCCCCGGTTTCGGATTGCGGACCCGTAGCATCGGGTAACTGTTTGACCAGCTGCTGAAGGGATTGCGCGGCTCGTCGCAGTTTGGCGATATCCGGTTTCAGATGCTCAATTTCAGATGGCGCCTCATCCTTCAGCAGATCGACATAGCCGATAACAGTCGCGATAGGAGCGCTCAGCTCCTGTCGAATGAGAGCGAGCGAAGCGGAATCCAGGCACTCAGGGGATCGCGCGGGTGGCGACTCGTTCATACCAATTCCCAGGGTGATCGGCGCCGCCTCACGCCTGCGTACGCGCGAGCAACGCCTGCATTTTTTCTAGAAGCCGCGGCAGCTCGATTGGCTTCGTGTCGTAATCGTCGCAGCCTGCCTCGAGCGCCTTCTCCCGATCGCCGGACATCGCGTGCGCCGTCAGGGCTATGACGGGTATGCTGCGCGTGCCCTCCCCTGCTTTCAGCCGCCGTGTTGCCTCCCAGCCGTCAATCACCGGCAGGCTCATATCCATGAGAACGATGTCCGGTTTCTCGCGGGAGGCCATCTCCACCGCCTGCGCCCCGTCCTCGGCCATGACAACCTCATAGCCCTTGCGGATCAGACGCCGGGAAAGCATGTCCCGATTCGCTTCATTGTCTTCGACCAGAAGAATTTTTGGCATTGGGTTTTATCTCCAGTCAGGAGCTCGCTGGCGCAGAAGTTTTACTCGTTTGTATTTCGCTACTCAGCCTGACTTTTTCCAAGCATTTCCGAATTGCAGCGCTGAGTTCCACGTTGGACGTGGCAGCCTTCGCCAGAATGCGCTCCGTGGACCCCGTCAAGGCCTCAATTTCATCAGCACTCAATTGCTTGGCGGTCAGGACGACCACCGGGATATTCTGCAGATCTGGCCGCTTTTGAAGTTCCTTGAGGAACTCGAAGCCATCCATCACCGGCATCATGAGGTCCAGGAGAATGAGTGCAGGAGGAGGATTCCTCTCGAGCCAGTCGAGAGCCTCGCGGCCGTTTTCGCACTCCTCAATATTCAGGCCGAGACGTGTGATGACCCGGTTTGTGGCTTCCCGGCTCGCGGGATCGTCCTCGACCAGCAGAACTGGGGCTTGTGTGTCGCACGGGACGTAGCGCCGGAGCATCGATTTCAGAGCCGCTCGATCGACCGGCTTCGTCATGAAATCCGATGCCCCCAGAGAGAACGCCAGCCCGCGCTCCTTCAGCACTGTGATCATGATGACGGGGATGTCGCGCAACTCCGGGTCGGCCTTGAGGGCGGCCAATACCGACCAACCGTCCATATGCGGCATCAGAACATCGAGCGTGACTGCCGCTGGGCGGTGCGCCCGCGCCTGCTCCAACGCCTGCTTACCTGTCTGCGCCTCGATAACGTTATAGCCCTCTTTGGTCAGCGCCATATTCAGCAGCCGCAGCGCTGCAGGATCATCATCGACGGTCAGGACGGTTGGGGCGCCTTCAGTTCTCTCTTGGACTGGCTCCTCGGGTACAGTCGGCACTGTCTCAGCTGCGCCGTGATCCGGTAGCGTGATGGTGAACGTAGAACCTTCCCCGAGCTTGCTTTCGACGGTCACATCGCCACCAAGCATCACGCAGAAATGCTTGGTGATGGCCAAACCAAGGCCGGTTCCGCCGAACTTTTTTGTAGTGGTCGTGTCCGCTTGAGTGAACGTCTGAAAAAGCTTGCTCATCTGCTCCGGCGTCATGCCGATTCCCGTGTCGCTGACCTGGAAGCTCACCGTTGAGCCAGACGGCGTTGCAGAGCGCCAGATCTTCAGCGTGATCTTCCCGTTATTGGTGAATTTGGCGCTGTTGCTGAGCAGATTGAGCAGGCTTTGCTTCACCTTGGTGAGATCCGACCGGAATTCTCCGATGTCATCCGGACAGATCACCTCGAGCTTATTGTTATTTTTCGCAACCAGCGGACGGATGATCGCCTTTATTTCGCGCACGAGAGCCGTCAGATCAAAGGTCTCGAGATAAACATCCATCCGACCCGCCTCGATCTTCGACAGGTCAAGGATATCGTTGATAATTCCAAGCAGGTGCCGGCCGGCGGCCTCGATGCGCTCGATGTCCGGTAACAGCTCATCGAGCCCTTGGTCCTGCGCCTCTTCCTTCAGGATCTCGCTGTAGCCGATGATCGCGTTGAGCGGCGTGCGCAGCTCGTGACTCATATTGGCTAGAAACGCGCTCTTGGTTCGGCTGGCTTCATCGGCTTGGTCGCGAGCCACCTCAAGCCGCGCGACCAAATCGGCGAGCTCCAGTTCGCGATGTTTCAAGGCACTGATGTCTGCGAGCGTTGTCACCACCCCGTCGTCCCGAGTGCGACGCGAACCGATCCTGAGCCAGGTGCCATCCTCGAGTTGTAGCTCCTCATCACTTTTCCCAGAGCGGTGAAGGGCGAGCTGGCGTGCAATCCACGCCTCGGTATCGTCGTCAGGGCTTGTGTCCTTGGCCCGGCGCTTGGCCATTTCGCGCACAAAAGCTTCGAATTTCATTCCGAGCACGATCGGCGTCGCGAGCTTCAGGAACTCCCGACAGCGATCGTTGAACGTAATAAGCCGGTCCTCGCTGTCCCACAGGGCGAAGCCATCGGAAATGCTCTGAATCGCATCGCTGAGGCGATTTCGAGCGAGCTCGATCTCCTTTTGCGCCTCCACACGCCGCGTGATGTCCGTGTACATGGAGACGAAACCGCCCCCCGGGACAGGATTTTTCTGAATTTCGAGCACGCGGCCATCCGGTAATGTGCGCTGACCGAAATACGGCTCGTCCATCTGAGCCAGGCGACTTTGGAGCACCTTTTCGTAATCGCCAGGCCCGAAATCTCCGCGTTTGGTCAGAAATTCGATGATTTGGCGCTGTGTCGTGTGTTCATTGAGTAGATCGTCCGGCAGGTTGAGGAGATCGCGCATTTGCCGGTTCCAGGCCAGCAGCTTGCCGTCCCGATCGAACATGGCGACGCCTTGCGACATGTGATCGAAGGTGACCTGGAGAATACGGTTGGCTGCAGTTGCCTCGTCGCGCGCGATTTCGAGGCGCTTCATCGCTTCCTCGCGTTCCTCGGCCAATCGATTGCGCTCGATCAGGCCGTCCCGGAACATCGCGAGCGTTCGCGCCATGTGGCCGAGCTCGCCTTCCCCACCTATTGGGATATCGACGTCAGTCCGCCCGTTTGTCAGCGCGAGCATAGACTCCGTCAGGCGCCCAAGCGGAACGACAATGGAGCGCAGGATCAGAATCGTCAGTGCGAGCGCCATAACACTGGCGGCAATAACAATTGTCCAGGATACGCCGACGGCCTCGGCGGTGCGCCGCCGAGCGCTCGCGCTCGCGCGTGCAGCTTCGTTCCTCAGCTGTGCCACCAGTTGGCCGAGGCCATCGTCGATGGCTCTCATGTGAACCCGAGCCTGCGCCATCAGCGTGTTGCCAATCACACGCCTGTCCTCGGCATAGGCATTCACGGCCTCGATCGCCCGCGTCATCAGTTGCGCCATCTCGTTACGGATGGCGCTGACGGCCTCTGCATTCAGCGGCTCGAGCTTTGTCAGTTGCTCTTCGAACCGCGCCTGTGCCTCTCTCGCGCGCTGTTCCGACAAGTTAAGCAAGCTAACGGCGGCATCCGTCAGCCAGTACTTCACGTCATAAAAGGCCCTTTCCGCATCACTCGCGGTTCGAAGATTTTCCACGTATTGGGACTCGGCAAGGAGCGCATCGGCCCCAAGCTTCATCTCCCGGTTCATGTAGAGGTTGGTGCCAAAGAGAGCGATGAGAAGCGCACCGGAAAGGATGATCAGGCGCAAAGGTATCGACAGCCGCGACATGCGGAAGAAATCATCAAGCCGCAGGCGTCCTGGGTTCATTGTGCAGGCTGGAACAAAGTAATGCTGATCACACCGCCAAGATCCCCCTCGCTGGCGCCTTCTTTCGGGTAGCCAGTAATGTCAATTTCGCCTTTGGTGCCGCCGTGGCACGTCAGGCAGGATGCCGAATAATATTCGGGAACCAGAACGCGAAAGACCCGCCGCCCGTTTGCGGCATCCTTTTCGGCTTGGTGATAGATCTGGCCCCGAGTCCACGTTGGCGCGCGAAACTTGGACTCGATGATTTCAAGCTCCCACGCATCAGGCCGGGATTTCCGGTTTCTGACAAGCTCCGGCGGGGCCGTCACTTTCATGTTCAGCTCGGTCGGGACCTTTTCCCTGACCCGCTCCGTGATAAGCCGGCCGAAAATCGCCGGAATGAAGCCTTTGAAGCCGAGCCCCTTCTCATTGATAAGCTCTTGGCTTTCGTCCATGACCTCCTTGATCGCGGCCATTTGGGCGCGCATCAAACGCCCGTGGCGAGAGTTCGGGTCGAGCGCCATCGGATCACGGGAGGTCTCGCGCTTGTAATCCTCGATTGCTTCGGCGAGCACGCGGTCGCCTGTCAGCCCCTTGTCTCCACGTTCGGGATCATTGATCAGATCCTGATGGCGCGAAATCACCGAACGAGCCGATTGCAGCATTGCTGCGAGGCTCAGGGCAATTTCGATATCTTCCTGATCGTCGGCTTGGCTCCGGCCGGCAAGGAATGGCACCGCGATCAGCATGATCGACGAAGCGAGCGCAATCAGCGTGGGCCCCCAGAAAGAACGGATATACGAGAAAGACATTCGGCCCGTCATGCGCGATGCTCCGTCGATCGAAAATCATCCCATGCACTGCGGACGTCGCGTTCGCCACTTCGCCTGGAGCAACACGTTGCGCGGCGAATGAATACCACGCCAATGCCTTCGCTCTCAGCTTTTTCCGTTAGCCAATCGTGAGCACCGCCTGCATTTGGTTAACGTGGCTTCGCACCTGCCCAGTCCGCGAGGGCAGGTCCAAAAGCTCGAGCCTTCCGATTTATAACGCAGCGGCGGTCATTCCCAAAGCAGATGTTCTGAATTCGTTGGAATGCATTAGAGACCTCTAATGGAGCCTTTGGCTCGGGTGATTTCCGACGGAGTTCAAGTTAACCCTGATGCGGGGCTAGCCCGCTGCAGCGCAGCGCGAGCGTGATCGAAACGTGCTCTCCGCCACATATCTGCCGAAACGTTGACCAATGGTTTTCAAAAGCTGACAGGCGTTCGGTTGGTGCGTACTCGCTTCAGCCAGTGGGCAAAAGAGAAAGGGATGAGCTGCCTCAATGAGCCCACGCGAAGCTGACCGCACCGATGGTCGCCTATCGCCGTCGGGTGGAGCGAGGCTGAGGCAAGGCAAGGCTTGGTGCGAGAAGGCAGCCGCTTGCGTGGTCGACTTCCTGGCCAAAGGCAGAGCCTCGTGCAGTCCTGCTTTAGCTGATGTTCCACCGGCCGCCAGCGTGGCTCTCACACAACGCCCCCGAGAAAACGTTCAGTCCAGCCTGAGTCTGGCCACGGCCTAATGCTAGGCTGCCGATTGTGGCGAGTCGGAAATTCGGTCGCCGTCGAAGCGAGGCAACACCATGCGCATCATTCGGCAGATAAGAGCATTGTCGCTCGCGTTGATCGGTGCATTGACGATGCTTGGGCCCGTTCCGGAAGCAAAGGCAGGAGCGGCAGCAGCCGAGATCGATCTTGCAGTCCAAGATACTCTGGAGGAGTTCTTCTACCGAGTGCCTGGCTCGCGGAAGCTGGTAGCCAAGTCCGCAGCCGTGCTCGTGTTTCCCACCGTCTATAAAGCCGGCTTTGGCATCGGCGGTGAGTACGGTGAGGGCGCGCTCATTACGCGTGGCCGGACGATCGATTATTACAACCTCATCTCTGCATCCATCGGCTTCCAGCTCGGCGCCCAGGCAAGATCGATCGTCATCGTTTTCATGACTCCAGAGGCGCTGGAGAGCTTCCGCCGGGTCGATGGGTGGAAGGTAGGCGTCGATGGCTCGATTGCCTTGATCAACGTCGGCATCGGAGGCTCGATCGACACCACTCGCATCACGAACCCCATTGTCGGCTTTATCTTCGACAATAAGGGCTTGATGTATAACCTCACGCTCGAGGGCTCGAAGATCAGCCGCATCTATCGCTGAGGGGCATTGCGGTTTGATCCCACTGTGATGCCCTGCGCATCGGGCGTTGCTGCTGGATGCCAGGTCAGCTAAGCCTGCCAGGCAAATAGACGTTGCCCGGCAGGTTATTGGCATGTCCTACAACACCTTCGGCCATCTTTTCCGTGTCACGACTTGGGGTGAAAGCCACGGACCGGCGATCGGCTGTGTCGTCGACGGCTGCCCGCCGGGGATTCCGCTAACTGCAGAGGACATCCAGTTCTATCTTGACCGCCGTCGCCCCGGACAGTCGCGCTACACGACACAACGCCGCGAGCCGGACCAAGTCGAAATTCTTTCTGGCGTGTTCGTCGACGACAACGGGCAGCAGGTGACGACCGGTACGCCGATTTCGCTCATCATCCGCAACGTCGATCAGCGCTCCAAGGACTACAGCGACATCAAAGACGCGTTTCGTCCGGGGCACGCGGATTATACCTACTACGAGAAATACGGAATTCGCGATTATCGCGGAGGAGGCCGGTCCTCAGCCCGCGAGACGGCCATGCGCGTGGCGGCCGGAGCGATCGCGCGAAAGATCCTGCCCGGCGTCACCATACGCGGTGCTCTCGTTCGTATCGGGCCGTATGAGGTCGACCGATCACGCTGGGACTGGGCTGAGGTCGACAGCAATCCATTCTTCGCGCCAGACCACGGGATCGTTCAGACTTGGGCCTCCTATCTCGACCAGATCCGCAAGGCTGGCTCGTCTGTGGGGGCCGTCGTCGAGATCGTCGCCGAGGGAGTCCCGCCGGGCCTCGGAGCACCGGTTTACGGAAAGCTCGATCAAGATCTCGCCGCGGCGCTGATGAGCATCAACGCTGTCAAAGCTGTCGAGATTGGTGCCGGCATGGCTGCCGCTCAACTCACCGGCGAGGAGAATGCGGACGAGATGCGCATCGGCCCTGATGGCCGGCCGCAGTTCTTGACGAACCATGCTGGCGGCATCCTCGGAGGGATCTCCACGGGCCAGCCTATCGTTTGCCGCTTCGCCGTGAAGCCCACCTCGTCCATACTCATTCCACGAAAGACGATCGACCGCTTCGGCAACGAAAGGGAGATCGTGACCAAGGGGCGGCACGACCCCTGTGTGGGAATCCGGGCGGTGCCAGTGGGCGAAGCCATGGTTGCCATCGTGCTGGCAGATCACGCGTTACGCCACCGCGCGCAGACGGGAAAGTGGAGTTTTCAGAATGGGTGACATCTCGCGGGTCAAAGCCGTGCTGTTCGACGTCTTCGGCACGGTCGTCGACTGGCGCACGAGCATCATTCGCGATCTCGAGGCTTTCGGAGCCTCCAGGGGCATCTCAGCGGATTGGACGGCGTTCACGGACGACTGGCGGGGCTTATACCAGCCCTCGATGGAAGAGGTGCGCTCCGGCCGGCGGCCGTGGACTATCCTCGACGTGCTGCACCGGGAGAGCCTGGAAAAGCTGCTCACGAAGTATGGGATCACGAATCTCACCGAAGCTGAGAAGCAGCACCTGAACAAGGTCTGGCACCGCCTCTCTCCCTGGCCGGACAGTGTACCGGGGCTGCAGCGCCTGAAATCGCGCTATCTGATAGGCACGCTTTCGAACGGCAACGTCGGGTTGTTGGCGTGGATGGCGAAGAACGCCGACTTGCCGTGGGATGTCATCCTCGGCGCCGAGACCTCCCGCGCCTACAAGCCTCTGCCCCAGGCCTACCGCGGTGCTATGGAGACTCTCGGCCTCGGACCGGGCGAAGTCATGCTGGTTGCCGCGCACAACTCCGATCTCGAGGCAGCAGCCGCACAGGGATACGCAACTGCGTTCGTCGCTCGACCGACGGAATACGGCCCGCACCAAACGAAAGACCTGAAGGCCGAGCGCGATTGGGATGTCGTGACCGACAGCTTCCTCGGCCTCGCCGATGCGCTCGGCTGCCCTTGATGGCACTACTTTATGACGGAAACAGCCCCGTTTGCCGCAGCGCTTCGCTCAGCACCATGGCGGCAGCGACCGCAACGTTGAGCGAGCGCAAGCCGCTACGCATGGGAACACGTACGCTTGCATCGACCACGGCCCGGACACTGTCCGGCACACCAGCGGTCTCACGGCCAAGCAATAAAGTATCATCGGGTGCGAAGCGAAACTCGGTGTAGGGATGATCGCCGCGTACGCTGAGGAGGACGAGCCGTCCGGCGCCTTCGGTGCTCGCGCGCTTCGCCAGAAACTCCTCCCAGCTTACGTGCCGGGTGAGATCGACGTACGGCAAGTAATCGAGCGCGGCGCGCTTCAATGCCCGGTCGGACAGATCGAAACCCGCGGGACCGATGACGTCGACGGGCACGTTCATGCACGCCGCCAGACGCATGATGGTCCCAGTGTTTTGTGGAATATCGGGCTGGTACAGGGCTAATCTCATCGCATCAGCTCTGCCCGCATATGCATCCGAAGCGCATGCGCAAGCGTGTGCGCCAAATTGCCTCTTTGCCGTTCGGCTTCCCCGCCTTGAGAGCATGAACAAACGGTGCCAAAAGGTCGGCGTGGCAAAAAGCGCCGTTCTGAGCGGGGGATTTGCCGACATATAGAATGCGACTGTCGGGTGCGGTCACTCCATCGATGGTGACGCTCGCGGGAGTGACGCGGGCGTGCTTGCACTTTTATGGAGTGCCCGGATTACGGGGTCGGGCATTTGTCAGGTAGAAGGGAGGCTCAATTGAGCGCACACGCCGAGGAGCCAACGCGTCGGGATTTCCTGACGGTTGCTGCGGGAGCTTTTGCGGCGGTGGGCGGCGCCATGGCGCTGTGGCCGTTCATCGCACAGATGAACCCAGACGCATCGACACAGGCTCTCGCTTCGGTCGAGGTCGATCTCACACCCGTGCAGCCCGGACAGGCGATCACTGTCATGTGGCGTGGAAAGCCTGTCTTCATCCGCAACCGCACACCAGAGGAAATCGAGCAGGCCCGCGCAACCCCGCTGAGCGATCTACCCGACCCCGAGCCAGACCGCGACCGTGTGAAGCCCGGCCATGAGAACTGGCTCGTCCTGATTGGTGTCTGCACCCACCTCGGCTGCATCCCGAAAGGCCAGAGCCTCAACGACACGAAGGGAGACTTTGGCGGCTGGTTCTGCCCCTGCCACGGCTCCCACTACGATCAGTCGGGGCGTATTCGCAAAGGCCCGGCGCCGCGCAACCTCGAGGTGCCGGAGTATGAGTTCGTATCCGATACGAAGATCAGGATCGGCTGAGGATCACCGGCACCATGACTACACATCAGTCGACCTACCAACCGAAATCGAATTTCGAGAAGTGGTTGGATGAGCGTCTGCCCATCGCTCGGCTAATGCATGGGCAGTTCGTCGATTTCCCGACGCCTCGCAATCTCAACTACCTGTGGACGTTCGGCGGCATCCTGACGTTCGTCTTGGGTGTGCAGATCCTGACCGGCGTGGTGCTCGCCATGCACTACATCCCGAGCGCCACCGAGGCTTTCGATTCCGTCGAGCGCATCCGCCGCGACGTGAACTATGGCTGGCTGATCCGCAATCTGCATGCGGTCGGCGCCTCGATGTTTTTCTTTGCCGTCTACGTGCACATCTTCCGCGGGCTTTATTACGGCTCCTACAAAGCACCGCGCGAGGTGCTCTGGATCATCGGTGTCATCATCTATCTCGTCATGATGGCCACCGCCTTCCTCGGCTACACGCTGCCGTGGGGGCAGATGAGCTTCTGGGGCGCAACGGTCATCACCAACTTCTTCTCGGCGATTCCGCTGGTCGGTGAGAGCATCGTGCAATGGTTGTGGGGCGGCTATGCCGTAACGGGCGTAACCCTCAACCGCTTCTTCAGCCTGCACTATTTGCTGCCATTCGTGCTCGTTGGGCTCGTCGCATTGCATATCTGGGCTCTGCACGTCTCCGGCCAGAACAACCCGACTGGCATCGAGCCGCAGACGAAGTCCGATACGGTGCCGATGAGCCCCTACGCGGTCTGGAAGGACGCCGTCGGCCTGGCAGTGTTCCTGATCGTGTTTGCGTGGTTCGTGTTCTTCATGCCGGATTACCTCGGCCACGCGGACAACTACAATCAGGCCAATCCGCTGGTCACGCCGCCGCACATCGTCCCGGAATGGTACTTCCTGCCATTCTACGCCATTCTCCGCGCCATTCCCTCCAAGCTCGGCGGCGTGCTCGCGATGTTTGGCGCCATCCTCATTCTGGCGTTCGTGCCCTGGCTCGACACGTCGCGTGTCCGCTCGACCAAGTACCGGCCGCTTTATCGCTGGTTCTTCTGGGCCTTCGTTTTCTCCTGCCTCGCGCTCGGCTATCTGGGCTCGAAGCCGGCTGAGGGTGTCTACGTGACGTGGGCGCGCGTGTTCACGTTCTACTACTTCGCGCACTTCCTGATCGTGATGCCGATCATCGGCGTGATCGAGACACCCAAGCCGCTGCCGCGCTCCATCACCGAAGCCGTCCTTGGCAAAAAGGGCGGCGGGGGTCCGGTTTCTCCTGCGACAGCAGCTGCGGCGGCTGAGAAGCGGTGACTCGGGGAGGCGAGGGTCAATACGATGATCACAATGAAGAAAACACTTGGGGCGGTGCTCGCAGCAGGTCTACTGATCGTATCCAACCAGCCCGCCCCCGCCGCCGAGGCCATCAAGATCGAACGGCAAAGCTGGCCCTTCGCGGGGTTCTTCGGCACTTTCGATCGGGCACAGCTCCAGCGCGGCTATCAGGTTTATTCTGAAGTTTGCTCAAGCTGCCACGAGCTAAGGCGCATTTCGTACCGGAACCTCGCTCAGCCCGGCGGGCCGGAATTTCCGCTAAATGCTGTCGAGGCCCTCGCCGCTTCAGCGGAGGTCGAGGACGGGCCAGACGAGCAGGGCGAGATGTTCAAGCGCCCCGGTCGCCTTTCGGATCCGTTGCCCAAGCTCTATCGCAACGAGAACGAAGCACGTGCGATTCACAACGGCGCTTATCCGCCCGACCTTTCTTTGATGGCTCGGGCGCGCAACGCAGAGAATGTAGCGCCCTGGTACATTCATCCCTTCCTGATGTTGCGGGATATTGCGGTCGGGTACCAGGAGGGCGGCGCCGACTACATCTATGCTTTGCTCACCGGCTACAAAGATCCGCCGCCCGGCTTCCAGCTGATGGAAGGCATGCACTACAACGAGGCCTTCCCTGGCCACCAGATCGCCATGGCCAATCCCTTCGCGGGTGGTGATGGACAGATCCAGTACCAAGACGGTACGCCGTCGACCGTAGAGAACTATGCTCGCGACGTCGCGGCATTCCTCTCCTGGGCGGCTGATCCACGCCTCGAGGAGCGCAAGCGGATCGGCTGGATGGTGATGCTCTATCTCGTCATCACAGCTGGATTGGTCTATGCCGCCAAGCGGAGGATCTGGTCGAAGATCGAGCACTGACCTCCTCCTCTCCAAAATTTTCAATCTGAAAAGGCCTCGCCAGCGGGGCCTTTTCTCTTTAGGAGTCCAGCTTGAAGCTCCCTCCCTCATCGGAATTCCGGTCGCAGCAAGGCGGGGTGATCAATGACACGCGCAGTCCTTGGCATCATCGGCGGCAGCGGGCTCTACAATCTGCCGAACATCAAGAATCCGCGCTGGGAGAAAGTCTCCTCGCCTTGGGGAGAGCCGTCCGACGAGATCCTGTTTGCCGAGGTGGACGGCCTTCCGATCCGGTTCCTGCCGCGCCATGGCCGCGGTCATCGGCTCTCACCGACCGGCATCAACTACCGAGCCAATATCGACGCTCTCAAGCGTACAGGGGTGACGGATCTTGTCTCGGTTTCGGCTTGTGGCTCCCTGCGCGAGGATTTGCCGCCAGGGACGTTCGTTCTGGTCGACCAGTTCATCGACCGCACATTCGCCCGCGAAAAAAGCTTCTTCGGAAACGGTCTCGTGGCGCACGTCTCGATGGCCGATCCGGTGAGCCCGGGCCTCGTCGATCTGCTCGAGCAGGCGCTGAAGGCCGAAAACATCAACTATCGTCGCGGCGGCACGTATCTCGTCATGGAGGGGCCGCAGTTCTCGACGCGGGCCGAATCGAACCTGTACCGCTCCTGGGGCTGCGACGTGATCGGCATGACCAACATGCCGGAGGCCAAGCTCGCCCGGGAAGCCGAGATCTGCTACGCCACCGTCGCCATGGTCACGGACTTCGATTGCTGGCACGACGAGCACGCCCACGTCGACGTCGCCGCCGTTCTGGAGGTGATGAAGACCAACACGGAAGCCGCTCAGCGCATGCTGGCCCGGCTGACGGCCATCTTCCCGCGCGAGCATCAGCCCTGCCCGATCGGCTCCGATCGCGCTCTGGACGTGGCGCTCATTACCGCGCCGGAGGTCCGCGATCCCGAGCTCATTGCAAAGCTTGATGCCGTGGCCGGGCGGGTCCTCAAGCCCAAGTCATAAGAGCGCGGCGCGAAACGCGCGCTGCTAGGCGTTGGCCTGATCGCCCGACTGTGCGGCCGCAACTCGGTTCATCTCGTCGATGGCCAGGTTCGCGTGGGCAAAGGCGCCGCCTGCGCGCATTTCCGCCGCGACCCAAATCGCTTCCATCAGCTCCTGCTCGGTCGCGCCGTGCCGGAGGGCCGCCTTGGTGTGGCCCCTGATGCAGTACGGGCATTGCGTCACGTGGGCTACCGCGACTGCGATGATCTGCTTCATCTTGGCCGAAAGCGCGCCGTCCGCGAACACTCTCTGACTGAAAGCCCGAAATGCCGCTTCAGTCTCGGGAGCCAGATTTCGACGCTTCTGCGCTAATTGAGGCGATGAGGGTGGGTAGATAGCATCGGACATCTGCGACCTCCTTCCGGGAGATGGATCCCATGCCAATATGGCGTGCAGCTCTGCCCCCAACGCACGCTAGCAGAGCCCTCATTTGAAGGTCACAGTCTTGATCGGACAACCTGACCGATGGTAGGGCGAGGCCGCGGCGCAGCAAGCTGAAAGGCTGTGGCCCACTCGTGCTTGTCTACCCTGGCGGAAACAGAATAAGGATCTGCATCTTCACGAGTTCAGGGTACAAGGCCAGCACTGCGTGAGCGGCGCCCCAAACCATGGCGCAAAGCACAAGGAGCGCCGGCACTGCTGCGAACACCGCCTTAAGGACGAGAACCATAGGGGGGAGAAAGGGGGAGAGAACAGGGGTA
>QGVC01000344.1 GCA_003242645.1 Pseudomonadota bacterium | reverse complement strand
CCGTAATGGGCCACCGCGTTTCGGTGCGCAGCGAGCCATGGGGCGGCGGTCAGGCCGTGTGCTTCGACCACGAGAACGGCGTGTTGATCGGCGCCTCCGATCCGCGAAAGGATGGTTGTGCCTTAGGCTATTGATTTTCACGGACTAGCCCGATTGCATTCAATCTTAGCAGCGCGTACGAGCGAGATATGCCCGGAGGGTTGCCGGCCGAGCGCGTTCGTTATGAAAAGCGCGGCATCGACCACGCCATCGAGATCAACGCCCGTGTGTATGCCCATACCATTGAGCATGTAGAGAACATCCTCAGTGGCAACGTTGCCGCTCGCGCCCGGCGCGTAGGGACAGCCGCCAAGCCCGCCTGTCGAAGCATCGATCACCGCGATGCCCAGCTCCAGGCAGGCGAGTATGTTGGCGAGGGCCTGCCCGTAGGTGTCGTGAAAATGCACGGCAAGCGCCGAAATGGGCACGCGTTTTGCCACGGAGGCGACAAGCTCCTGAGCCTGCCTTGGTGTGCCCACGCCGATGGTATCACCGATTGAAATTTCGTAGCAGCCCATGTCGTGCAACGTCGCCGCGAGGCCGACGACCTTCTCCGGCGGCACGGCTCCTTCATATGGACATCCAAGGGCGCAGGAAATGTAGCCGCGGATGCGGATTCCTTCATCGCGCGCCCGTGCCACCACCGGACGGAACCGCTCGATGCTTTCCGCGATCGAGCAATTAATATTCCGTCGTGAAAACGTCTCGGATGCGGCGGCGAAGACGGCGACCTCGCGCACTCCGGCTTCGATGGCTTGTTCGAGACCTTTGAGGTTTGGGACGAGCGCCGAATACGACGCATAGCTACGCGCGTCGACCGCGGTGGCCACCGCTGCGGAGTCCGCCATTTGCGGCACCCATTTGGGGGAAACGAAGCTTCCAATCTCGATTGAGGTGAGCCCCGCGGCAGCCAGCCGACGGATGAATTCAACCTTCGTTTCCGTCGAAACCGCCCCAGGCTCGTTCTGGAGCCCATCGCGCGGGCCGACCTCCACGATGCGAACGGCACTCGGCAAATTCATTCAGTTCTTCTCCCAGGTCTCGCGACCAACGTAGTCGCCATCGGTGAGCTGCAGTGCGCTGAAGGTTGACATGAAAGTTTATTCATAGGAAACTTTCAGAAAACAAGAACCAGAGTCATGGAAACGCTCGGGTCCCGCCTTCGCACGCTTCGCCATCTCCGCGGCCTCAGCATAGATGACGCCGCGCGCGAGCTCTCGCTGTCGAAAGGCTATCTTTCCAAGATCGAGAACGACCGTTCCGTTCCCTCAATCGCCTGCCTCACGCGAATGGCCGAGCTGTATCGCACGACCATTGCGGCCATGCTGGGCGAAAACGGCGATGCGAGCCGTATCTCGATCGTCCGGGCCAACGAGCGCCGGTTCATAAACCGCAGCGGGACGGAGCTGGGCTATCGTTTCGCAGCGATCAATGATCGCAAACCTGATCGCCGGGCCCACGCTTTCATCCTGACGCTGCCGTGGACGGACAGTCGCCGGCTTTTTTATCAGCACCCCGGCGAGGAGCTTTTTCTCGTCCTCAAAGGGCGCATCCGTTTCCACTATGGCGGCGCGGAATACATCCTGGAGGAAGGCGATTGCGTCTATTTCGACTCGAGCGTCGAACATCGCGGTGAAGCTGCCGATCGCAACGGCGCGGAGGCGCTGTCCGTCATCATCCCAGGTCCGTCGCGGCGCCGCCGCGCGACTTCCGCAACCGCGCGCACGAGGCGAAAGAACTTCAACAATGGAAAGATGGAGGAATCGCCATGACATCCACAGTTTCTCGCCGTGTCTTACTGAAAACGGCGGTCGGTACCGCAGCTGGCACGGCGCTCGCAGCGCCGGCCATCGCGCAGCAGCAGGTGACGTGGCGCATGCAGGCGCTTTGGGACGCCAACACGACGCCGCAGAAATTCGAAGAGCGGTTTGTCGCTCGCGTCGCTGAGCTCACCGGCGGCCGCTTCAAGATAAATCTGTTCTCAGCGGGCCAAATCGTTCCCGCCGCGCAAGCTTTCGATGCGGTACGAGGGGGCGCCTTCGAAATGATGAAAACGTTCGACGGCTACGAAGCCGGCAAGATCCCCGCCTTCGCCTTTACGAGCACGATTCCTTTCGGGTTCGAGCAACCGGACCAATACGAAGCGTGGTTCTACGAGCTCGGCGGTCTTGACCTCGCGCGCGAGGCCTACGCATCAGCGGGCCTCTATTACATTGCGCCGACCGTTTATGGGCAGGAGCCTATTCATTCGAAAGTTCCCTTGAAAAAAATTGCTGACTTGAAAGACAAGAAGGGTCGCTTTGTCGGTCTTGCGAGCACCGTTATGTCGACCTTCGGCGTCGCCGTTACGCCGCTGCCCACCGCTGAGGTCTATACTGGTCTCGAGAAAAATGTGATCGACCTGGCCGATCGCGGCGACTTGACCGCGAACCTCGAGGCAGGGCTGGCCGAAGTCGCGAAATACGTCATCTATCCGAGCGTCCATCAGCCGACCACGGCAACGAGCTACGTCGCAAACAAGGCGGCGTACGATAAGCTGCCGGCCGAGTTCAAGGCAGCGCTGGCGGTGGCAGCGCGCGAGATCTCCGGTGCACTCCGGCAGCATCTGCTCGTTCAGGACGTGGTCGCGATCGAGGCCTACAAGGCAAAGGGTTGCGAAGTTTCAACCTTCGATCCGGAGGACGTTCGCGAGAACCGTGCGAAGGCGATTGAGGCGTGGCGTACGGCGACCAAGAACGATCCGCTCGCAACCCGCATTCTCGACAGCCAAATCGATTTCATGAAGAAGCTGGGACTTTTCGCTTGAGAATCTCGACGGGCCGCCGGCGATTTCGCGCCGGCGGCAATTCCGTGGGAAATTATTATGTCCATCGTTCGCCTTTACGTGCGCGGCGTGACAGCTTTGAACCGTTGGCTCGCCTATTCGGTCGCCGGCCTGGTCTACGTCATGGTCGCGGTGATCCTGTACGAGGTCGTGAGCCGATATGCGTTCAACGCGCCAACGGTATGGGCAATGGAGTCCGCCACGCTCCTGTTTGGGCCGTATTTTCTCCTCGCCGGTCCGTGGCTTCTCCACACGAAAGGGCACGTGGCGGTGGACTTTGTACGTATGCGGCTGCCGCCGCGCGCGGGCCTCGTGCTCGAATGTCTGACCTATCCGGTTATTTTCATTTTCGCCGCGATCCTGATTGCTTATGGTTGGCCATTCGCCGTCAACGCGTATGCCCTTGGCGAAACATCGTTCTCAGCCTGGAACCCGATCATCTGGCCATTCAAGTTTGCGATCCCGCTCGCCGCAATCCTGCTGCTGGCGCAAGCTGTGGCAGAGTTCCTGCGCATGATCTGCACCCTTGCCGGGCATGAGGGGATAGCCGAATGAACTCCGGCTTCATCCTCGTTGCCATGTTCACGGGGCTCGTCGCCCTGATGCTGACGGGCCTACCGCTCGCTTTCGTGCTGGGCGGCATGTCGCTTCTCTTCACCGTCGTGTTCTGGGATCCGGGTGCCATCGTCATTACGGTGATCCAGATCTTCGACACGATGCGGTCAGAGGCGCTCCTGGCAATCCCGCTTTATATCTTGATGGCCTGCCTGTTGCAGGGCTCGGGAGTGATCGAGGCACTCTATCGAGCCATGGAGCTGTGGTTCAGCCGCTTGGCGGGCGGCCTTGCCGTCGGCACAGTTGTTATTTGCACGATTATGGCGGCAATGACTGGCGTGGTGGGCGCTTCCGTAACCTCCATGGGTATTCTCGCGCTGCCCGCAATGCTCAGG
Organism: Pseudomonadota bacterium; assembly: GCA_003242645.1. The sequence goes on along the minus strand of QGVC01000344.1, from coordinate 95 downwards.
CGGGGTTACGACCGCGAAATGTCGATCGGAACCATTTGCGCCTCTGGAACGCTGGGAATCCTCATCCCACCGTCCGTGGTGACCATCGTTTATGC
>QGVC01000343.1 GCA_003242645.1 Pseudomonadota bacterium | reverse complement strand
ACCTGCTGGACACGCCGGTGGCGGAAGTGGACGAGCCCAATCGACCCAATTTGATCGTCAGCCGCGGCGAGGTCCGGTTCGAGAACGTCAGTTTTGCCTACGACCCCAACACGCCGGTGTTGTGCGACCTCAATCTCGTCGCACCTGCCGGCAAGACAACGGCCCTGGTAGGCCTTTCGGGCGCGGGCAAGACGACTGTGTTCAATCTCCTCCAGAGATTTTGGACACCGGCAGAGGGTGTGATCCGCATTGACGGTCAGCCGATCTCCGAGGTTTCGCTCGCGTCGCTTCGGCAGCAGATTGCGTTGGTCAGCCAGGACGTTTTCCTCTTCGAAGGCACGATCCGGGAGAACATCGTGGCCGGGCGGGAGAACGCGACGGAAGAGGAGGTCATTGCCGCAGCCAAGGCCGCGCAAGCCCACGACTTTATCTGCTCCCTGCCGAATGGTTACGATACACAAGTCGGAGAACTTGGCTCGCAGATTTCGGGCGGCCAGCGTCAGCGCATTTCACTGGCCCGCGCCTTCTTGAAGAACGCTCCGATCATTCTCCTCGATGAGCCCACTTCGGCGCTCGACAGCGAAACGGAGCAGTCTATCCAAATGGCCCTGCAGGAGCTGACTCGCGGCCGAACGACAATCGTGATCGCCCACCGGCTGGCAACGGTAGCCAACGCGGACGTCATTCACGTGATGGACAAGGGCCGGGTGATCGAAAGCGGCCGGCACCGTGAGCTGATCGAGCGCGGCGGCCTCTACGCCCGCCTCTACCAAATTCAGTTTGCGAACGCGATCTCCGGGCCAGAGGGCAAGGACATCGCCGCAGCGGCTGTCTAGCTTGGGCAGAGCTTTGATCCTCCGTTCGAATTGGCCCAAACCTCCTCCAGGAAGGCGTCGTTAGCGGCAGCTACTGCTTGGATTGAGAACCGCTCGCGAACGTATTGTGCACCACCCTCGGAGAGGCGCCGCCGCAGCCCCTCGTCATCGATCAATCGCAGGATGGTATCTGCGAAGCCATCGATATCTGCTGGATCGACAAAGAGCGCGTGCGGGCCACTGACCTCTTTCAGTCCGCCCGAACCTGACGAGATGAGAGCTGCGCCACCGGCATGCGCCTCCAGTGCCGTGCGCCCGAACGGCTCGCGCCAGCGCGACGGCACCAAGGCAATTGCGGCTTGCTCGTAGCGGTCTTTGATTCCCTGCCAGGGCACGTTCCGCTCAATTTCCACGCGATCGCGGACTGCCGCGGTGGCGAGAACCCTTTGGACCTCCTGTGCGTACGCTGGATCGCGATTTGGCTCCGAAAGTGAGAAGCGCGCACGCCATGCGGGTCGCTCCGAGAGTACCCGGACAACGGCTTGCGCTGCCTCGAGGATACCCTTCTCTGGAACGCACCGGCCGACGCACAGAATCTCGCTCCGCTTCGGGCGTGTCGGGTTCCACTGATTGAAATCAAAACCGTTGTGCACGATGGCCTGCCGCAGCGATACGTCGGGCCAGGCACATGCGAAATGTGTGCGACAAGCTTCGCTGACATGCACCAGACCAGCCAGGCGGGTTAGTTCTCGTGCTCGAATGCGCCGCCGCATCGAATTCAGGAGGCCGCTGGAATAGCGCTTGTGAAAGCCATGGGCATGGAACACGACGCGCTTCGGCAGGATGCGGGCGAGCCGGGCCGCGATCTGGAAATGCTGATGCACAACGATGAGATCTGCCGCTCTCTGTTGAGCGATCCGCGCCGCATGGTGCGCAATCAGCGAAGTATGGCGCGCGAGTATAGGCGGGAGCTCTACCGTCTCGAATCCCTTGAAGAGATCGTGCACGTGGTCGGCCAGGATACAGGTCGTGCTCCGATAGCGGCTCGCGGCGACAAGGTCATGAACGCATAGGTCGACCGAGTTTGGGATTTCCCGGTCAACTGGGGAACGACGGGGTAGGACGATGAGGAGGTGCATGGATTGGCGCGCAAAACATTTCATTCCATCATTCGACAAACAAGCGCACCCAAACCAAACATAAGTGCGCCGGCCAATCCGCAGATCGCCAGGTTTCTATTGCGCTTTCGCTTCTTGCGATGCTGTCTGGTGACATCGAACCGCGGACGCTCCGCAAGAAACTGGTTCCTGCGCCATTGGCTTATGAGATCGAGTAGTTCTGTGCGGCTTAACTCGCTTGTCCAGAGATCCTCAAGATCAACGCAGAATGCGTCAGTGATTTCTCGGTACCAAAGCTCCCACGGTTTCTTGACTATGTAGTGCACCATTCGAAGATCTTGCTGCCGTAGTTCTGGATGCCGGAAATAAAGGTAATGCTTTATGGCGTTAAACTCGGAGCCGAGATATTTCACTTCGCCCCGGAACAAGGAGTTTAGAAGTCCCTGGTCGCCGCCGTCTTTGGTGGGAGCCGTGGCGCCCTCCTCCAAGATTCTCTGAAAAAGGTGGGGCTTTGGACTGAAAGCCATAAGTCCGCTGTTGAAGGCACTAAGTTCGACGTACTCGACAGAGTCGCGGCAGACGAGAAACTCGTCTCCGTCAAGAAGATCATCGAGACTCCCAAGGACGAGCGTGTCGCTATCGAGGAAAACGATCCGGCGAAAATTTATCAGCGAAAAAGCCCATAGCTTTGTAAACGTCTGAGAGAATTCCTTCCGGGCGCCGTCTGCTTGCCTGTAGAGAGTAGGTACGTTGATTGCAAATACATCCTGCACATCGGAATGTAGCGAGTAATTCGAGGGGATCATTACTAGAATTGGAACGGAGGTATAACGTCTGAGTGTCCGCAATAGCACTCTTGTGCCCCACGCATAGTCAGGTGTAGCCAAGGTGATGTACGCGACCGGCGGATCCGACGGACGAGTTCGCGCATACGTGCTCGCGCGGTAGGCATTTTCGAAAGTCTCGCATAAGACTCTTTGGCAATATAGAAGAGCGTCTCGGTCACTGAGGGATACCCTGGGGGGTAGGTGATCATGTGACTTGATCTCAGGAATTGGCCGCAGAGCCACGTCTTGCCTTAATGACATCATAGGGGTGAAAGCCCAGTATCGATCAAGATTCGCTGTATGTTTGAGGTTTGCTCAGCAGGGCACAGGATGTAGTTGAACTGATCTCCAGAAACGAATGTTGAGCTGCAACAGAAGGAGTTGCCAATGATTGAAAAAAAACAATAATTTAAAGCGCTCGCAATTGTATTGAAGCGAGCCCCGCCGTTACTATTGAGCACTTCGAAAATAATGACAGGGCGATGAGTTTGGATCGTCTCCTTGCCACCCTCAAGTACGTCGAACTCGTGTCCTTCCACGTCGACCTTGAGCAGCCTAACCTTGTGCTCCAATGCCTGGTCGTCGAGCCTCTGCAGCTCAACAGGATACTCGGAGTAGGGTAGATCTTTTGGTGCGTGCAGGGAAGAACTTGTCGAAACAAACCCCTGGTCGTTTTTAGTCTCGTAAAACTTTGCGAAGCCAGATCTCGAAGACAGACCAACCGCATGGCAGCTGATCCGAGCCTTCAGATGAGGATTGAGAGAGATATTTCGCAGTAGAAGGTCCTTGATAGATGGAGCGGGCTCGAACGCATGACAATGGGCAAATGGATGACATGCAGCGACGGACAGGGTGTAGATACCTGTATTCGCGCCCACGTCAACGAAAGACCAGGGTGTATCTGGGAAGGAGCTAGCTAGGCGCAAGATGATCTCGCTGATCGGTGGTTCGTAGCTCTCTAGTCGTCCATGCTGCAGGCTCTGAACGTAAAAGTCTTTGACTTCCTCGCCCAGCATCTGGAATTCGACCATCACATGACGCGTGGCCCTGATTGTGTGAACCATCGTACTCCTCACGTGCTTTGGGTTAATTTGGTTGCAATACGTCTCGGAGCAAAGCCGAGGCTACTCGCGCCAATACTCCCCAATCCATTCCGCGGGCACG
>QGVC01000342.1 GCA_003242645.1 Pseudomonadota bacterium | reverse complement strand
AAATGAAGTTGTCAAGCCGGGTTCTTGTGACCGCAAGATGGCGAGGTATCTCCAAATAAACCATCTGTTGGATACTGATTGCTCCATTTGAACGGCAATATAATTATTTGGCGGAGGCAATGATTTGAATACCTGCGGGCATATAATAATTGCATGGTGATAATTGTGGTAAGTTTCGGTGTCATAAGCTATATCTGCTACGAAACCTTCTTCTTCGAGACATTTCTTAATGAGGCGAGCGCAATGGAGCGTATGGGGAGGTGTCGCGATCAGAAAGGTTCGAGTGCCGTTGGTAGGCGGCGAAAGTTCGCGAAGAATCCGTTCCTCCTTCAGCCGTCTCCGGAAATCGCGCCGGCGACTGCGCGATAACGGATGATGGGCAAGCGCTCGGAGATTTATGACTAGCCGAGAGATTGTGTCGTCAGAGCTAGCTAGTAGGCGCGACGTTGTAGAGACGGCCCGTCCATAGACCTGGAGAAATAACCCGGTCAGGTGCCGGAAAAAAGATTTGAGGAGACTGTCGTTGTGGTTCGATGATGTGCTCATTATAGCAGATGTTCGCTTTCGTGTTGGTTAATTGATAATTGTTTGCAAGAGTAAAGTCCTGCGAATAGATGAGAAAAATTGGCCTCTGGAAAATAAAGTAGTAAACATTGGGGGCTTATTTAGCGAAGTTTAAAGAATAGTGGTTCCCGGAGCAGATGAAAGGGTCTCCAAATATTTCCCATAGGCAGAGTTTCCCAGAAATTTGGCCAATTTTTTCAAATCGTCCGATCCAATAAACCCCATTCGGAATGCGACTTCCTCTGGGCAAGCAATCCGAAATCCTTGCCGTTTCTCAAGAGCGCGGACGAAATTGGTCGCTTCGCAAAGGGAATCGGGTGTACCAGTGTCGAGCCAGGCATAACCGCGCCCGAGTTTTTCCACGCGAAGCGCCCCCATTTCTAAATAGACGCGGTTTACATCCGTTATTTCAAGCTCGCCGCGCGCTGATGGCTTGAGGCTAGCTGCAATTTCCACCACGCGATGATCGTAGAAATAAAGTCCTGTAACGGCCCATTTAGAACGTGGGGCTTTTGGCTTTTCTTCGATAGAGAGTGGGCGCCCATCGCCGTCAAGCTCGATTACACCGTACCGTTCCGGATCATCAACTGTGTATGCGAAGACAGTGGCGCCAGACCTACGGTTTGCAGCGTGCTGCAGAATGTCGGTAAGTCCGTGACCGAAAAAAATGTTGTCACCCAAGATGAGGGCGGAGTTCTCCTGTCCCACGAAGTCGCGGCCAATAACATAAGCTTGGGCGAGCCCCTCCGGTTTAGGTTGCTCCGCGTAGCTAAATCGTATCCCCCACTGAGCACCGCTGCCCAAGAGACGACGGAAGAGAGGGAGATCATCGGGCGTTGAAATTACAAGGATGTCACGTATACCCGCCAACATCAAAGTTGTCAGCGGATAGTAGATCATTGGCTTGTCGTAAACGGGTAGCAACTGCTTTGAAACTACAAGCGTTGATGGATAAAGCCTTGTTCCTTTACCACCCGCGAGAATAATTCCCTTCAAGACTCCTTCCCCAGATCTCTTTCCAAAACCGTAATAACCCTATCCTACACTGCAAAGTTGTGCAACGCATTGCTTAAGGCTACCGGGCCATGCCGGAAGGCGTACGCCGAATCTTGTTGCCAATTTTTCACAATCAAGCCGCGAGTTAGGGGGGCGGCGAGCAGGAGTCGGATATTCAGACGTACTGATAGCTCTAACTGGCACTGAGCGCCACCCGTACTCAGCGGCTGTGCGGACAGCAAACTCGGCAAGTTCATGCCATGTTGCAGCTTGTGCACCGGCAGCGTGATAGATCCCCCACGGACTGCCGTCACTGCCGGTGGATAATCGACGAGCAATGGAGAGAATTGCCGACGCGAGATCCGGTGCATAAGTTGGATTACCGTACTGATCGGCAACAACTCTGATCTCCGAACGCTCCCTCGCGAGGTGAAGGATTGTCTTAACGAAATTATGTCCGTGAGGACTGTATAACCAAGACGTTCTCAAAATAATGTGTCTCAGATTGGCTGTCATGACCGACATTTCGCCGGCCAACTTCGAGCGACCATAGGTATTCTGGGGATTTGGCAAATCCATTTCTGAATAGGTACCTTCCTTGGCGCCATCAAAGACGTAATCCGTTGAAATATGAATCAATGGAAGTTCGTATTGAGCTGTTATCTGCGCAAGGAGTTTTGCCCCCTCGCAGTTGATGGCATGTGCCAATCCAGGCTCAGCTTCGGCGCGATCAACTGCCGTGTAAGCAGCTGTGTTAACCACGAGCGTTGGTCGGATGTCGTCAACTGCACGAAGGAGAGAGGCCCTATCCAGGAGGTCTAGCTCCGGCCTGCCCAGCGCAACTAGATCTACGTCTTTTTCATATGCAGCCGCAGCCACCAATGAGCGCGCAAGTTGCCCTTGGGCTCCAACTACTAGCACTTTCATGCGGGATACCTGACTTAACTCGCGGTAACCGGCTCGAGCAATCCAAGTCGCTCGCCTTGGTAGACGCGCTGGCGTAATGGTTGCCACCAATCTCGATTCTCAAGGTACCAGCGCACCGTCTTGGCGAGGCCGGTCTCGAAACTTTCCTGGGCCCGCCAACCCAATTCTCGCTCGAGTTTCGAGCAGTCGATCGCGTAGCGCAGATCGTGGCCGGGACGATCAGGGACGAATGTGATGAGGAGGCGGCGGCTAGTGGCGACCGGAACCAGCTCATCGAGTATGTCGCAAATGGATTCGACCACCTTTAAGTTTGTCCGCTCACTGCGTCCACCGATGTTATACTTCTCGCCAGGTCGCCCTTTCTCGATAATGAACTCTAAGGCTCTAATATGATCGTCCACGTAGAGCCAATCGCGAACGTTTAGGCCATTCCCGTACACGGGAAGCGGCTTCTCTTCCAGTCCGTTGAGGATCATCAAAGGAATGAGCTTTTCTGGAAACTGGTACGGTCCATAATTATTGGAGCAATTCGTTATGATGACCGGCAAGCCATAGGTACGGAACCAAGCGTGAGCAAGATGATCAGCCGCCGCCTTGCTGGCCGAATAGGGAGACGACGGATCGTAAGGGGTCGTTTCAGTGAAGAAGCCGGTTGGCCCGAGTGAGCCATAGACCTCATCTGTCGAGACCTGCACGAATCTAAACCTATCGCGTCGCGAGGGAGGCAGGCTCATCCAGTAGGCGCGAGAAGCCTCGAGAAGAACGTGCGTTCCGACCACATTTGTGCGAATAAATGCATCGGAGTGATTGATGGAGCGGTCGACGTGACTTTCGGCTGCGAAGTGCAGCACGACATCGGGCTCAGTTTCACGAAAAATGCTGTCTACGACCGATCGGTCGCAGATGTCAGCTTTGATGAAAATGTAGCGGGGGTCTGAGACCACTGGCCCCAGCGAGGCAAGATTCGCGGCGTAGGTCAGCTTGTCGACGTTAACCAGACGGCGAACGCGCGTAGTTGGTTGGCTGAGAAAATGCCGACAGGCTGCAGAACCGATGAAGCCGGCCCCGCCGGTGACAAGCAGCCTCATTCTCCCACCCCCTTGCTCCGTAAGCAACCCCTCGATGACAACTCCAACACGCCCCACTAGTCAAGACCACCAACTGCCAATTTGCCCGGGTACGGATGGTACAGGCAGCTCCGCGGAGATTTGCAACCATCAGGATCAGCTGCCCCCTGCTGGTATAGCTGTGGGATCGTTTGGTCAATCTGGACGGATAATGGGGTGCGGAAACATGGCGCTCACGGTGGGCTCAGTTCTAAGCGGAGGCGTTCAAGAGCACCCCCGGACTTGCCCGCCCACGGCCGGACCTCACTAAGCTGCGCGAGCCGCGGCCCGATCTGAAATCGATCGTCACGGCGCCGCCGGTTCTTCAGGAGAACGTTTGAACT
>QGVC01000341.1 GCA_003242645.1 Pseudomonadota bacterium | reverse complement strand
TCTTGCCTCGCGGCGGAGGCAGGCGCAGCAGGTCCCGCGTGGAAGGCGAGGGCGGCGTCAGGGTCGCCGCGGTCCTCAGTTGCACGGGGTCGCTCGGTGGTGCGGCGCAGGCCCCCAGCAGGCTGCCGATGGCGACGGCGGTGGGGCCCACGCACCCAGCGTCTGGACTTGAGGGGATGTCGGCGATCCGTCTTCATGCTCATTGTCCGCTCACGATGAAATTGGTGCTGGTGCCGGTCAGCTTGTCGGTGGTCGTGACGCTCAGCATGCCGCCGCCAAGGTCGGCAATGCTGATGATGAAGTTGTCGGTTTCGAGAGTGCCGGGAATCGGCTGGCCGTTCGGGCCCATGATCTTGGAGGTGGCGGCCATCGTCAGCCGGTTGATGACCTGGCGCTCCAGGGTTTCGTTGAACTGCTCCAGCGGCGTCTTCTGTTCGATCGCCATGCGGTCCAGTGCATCCGGATCCTTGTGCTCCCGAGTCGCGAGCGCCGATTGACCACGACACCTGTCAGCGGATCGCTGAACAGGCGCTCCACAGCTTGGCGCGCCTCGTCGCCCGCCTCCGATGTCCGGTCGTCCGGGCCGGGGTGTCCGCAAGCCGTCCGGTATCCGAAAGCACGGGCGTCGCCGCGGCACTGAAGTACGGGGAAGCCACCCCCACAAGGTCGGCGCCGATCATGGCGACGCCGCAGCAGGGCAGACTTCGCGCACGTCCCATCGAAGCGTCTGGTCCTCTCGTGTTCGGCCATACGCACGGTATCGACCATGGGCTCCCCAAAAATGTGTCCGACGATTTACATCCAGTCGCAGATTCGCAATGATTTGTATGCGATGTATCGTACGGATACGTCTCGGGGGGAACATGCGCCGTTCGGCGGGATTTTCGGGCCGACGGATGGCGCAGGCTACTTGACGATTAACTGAATTGCCGAAAGGAAAACCCGAATAGGGTGAGATCGCGTTGCATCCAGAAGGAGTTGCACGCGCCAGGTGTGTTCCGGCGTACGCCGCGCATTCAGTGACCGGAATGGGTAATCAAGACGATCTTCGACACCAGCTCGGCCGTGTTCTTGGCACCGAGTTTTTTCATCACCCGAGCACGATGGACTTCCACCGTGCGGTGGGAAATGCCCAGCACCTGGGCGGTTTCCTTGCACGTCAGGCCATTGACGATGAAACCTGAGATTTCCTTTTCGCGGGGCGTAAGCTCGATGGTTCGTGTTTCGTTGTGACGGATGCGGTCGAAATTCCAGACCATGAGCTTGAACGGGCCGTCCGGAGTCAGCGTGACGCCGCGGGCACGCGCCCAGAAGATCTGCCCATTCCTGTGCTGCATGAACCGCTCGTCTTCGTAGTGGGTCGAGTGTCGCAGGGCCTTCAGGCATCGCTCGCCGATCTGGCGGTAATCGGCTGTGGTCGGGTAGAGCTTCAGAATCAGCTCATTTTCTAGCTCCTGGATTTCGTAACCGAACAGTCCAGCGAATGCCTTGTTGCATTTCAGGATGCGGCGGTCGCTCGTGATGACCTGCGGCGCCGGGGTTTCGTCGAAAGCCAGCGTACCGAGGTCCGACAGTGCCAGGGACTTGCCGTCAGGCAGGGGAAGGGTAGCGAGAGAGTTCATGGGCAGGAGACGGTTGCGGCAGAGGTGTGCACGACGTAGTCATGTACGTGGATGCACGTATAGAAGTACGTAGTCTGCGCCGCTACCATAGGGCAAAAAATGGAGGAGACAAAAATGGCAGACCGCACTGTCTCCATCGTGGGTAGCGGCCATACGAAATTCGGCCGCCTGGACGCCCTCACCCTGGAGGACCTCATTGTCTCGGCCGCCCGTGAGGCGCTGGACGATGCCGAAATCGACGCTGGTGAGGTCGATGCTGTCTACCTGGGCCACTTCAATTCCGGACTCGTTCCCGACAGCTTCGCGTCGTCGCTGGTCCATCAGGTCTCACCGAAATTGCGCTTCAAGCCGGCTACGCGATGCGAGAATGCCTGTGCTTCCGGAGCTGCGGCAATCTTTTCGGCCATACACGCCATCAATTCCGGTGAAGCCGACCTCGTCCTGGTGGTGGGCGCCGAGAAGATGACCTCGCGTACCACGCCGGAAGTGACGAAGGCGCTGGCAGGAGCCGGCTACCAGAACGACCCTATAGAGGCCGGCCTGAGTTTTCCGGCGCTTTTCGGGATCGCAGCCAAGCAGTATGCGGAACGCTATCAATGCCCGCTTTCGGCCATGGCACGCATTGCCGAGAAGAACCATCGCAATGCACTGACCAACCCACTGGCGCAGATGCACCGCGAAATGACTTTCGAGGACTGCAACACGGTCTCGGAGAAGAATCCCATCATCGCCGACCCATTGCGGCTGACCGACTGCTCGCTCATCAGCGATGGGGCCGCGGCCATCGTGCTCGCCTCCCCCGAACGGGCCCGGTCGTTCAAGCGTGAAGTGGTCATCCGCGGCAAGGCGCAGGTCAACGATTTCCTGCCCTTGAGCAAGCGCGATTTCCTGGCGTTCGAAGGGCCGGAAAAGGCCATTGCCGACGCCCTTCAGAACGCTGGCGTCACCATTCGCGATATCAACTTCGCCGAAGTGCATGATTGTTTCACGATCGCCGAACTGCTCATTTACGAGGCCATGGGGCTGGCGCCCAAGGGGCAGGGACACCGGGTGCTGGATGACGGTACGGTCATGCGCGGTGGGGCGCTGCCGGTGAATCTTTCAGGGGGGCTCAAGGCCAAAGGGCATCCCGTCGGCGCCACCGGCGTTTCGATGCACGCCATTTCCTTCCGGCAGCTAACGGGCCGGGCCGGTGAGGGCCAGCTCGAGGGCGCTAACCTCGGCCTGGTCTTCAACATGGGGGGCGCTGCCGTCGCCAATTACGCATCGGTCCTGGAAGCAAGGCGGGCGTGACATGAATCTGGCATCTTGGCTCCATGCTCGGGCGCTGCAGGCTCCGGATGCGCCCGCTCTGCTGACCGGAACCCAGGTCGTGGCCAGCTACGGGCAATTTGCCCGGCAGGCGGCCGCCCTTGGTGCGCGCCTGCGCGAGCACCACGGCATCCGTCCGGGCGACCGGGTCGCTTTCTTCATGCCGAACCGGGTCGAGTATCTCATTCTGCTCTATGCCAGCTGGTGGATCGGCGCCGTGGCCGTGCCGGTCAACTTCAAATTGCATCCCAAGGAGGCCGCCTGGATCGCCGAGAATGCCGGCGCGAAACTGGTCTTCACCGACCGCGGGGACCGTTACGCCCAGGGCGAACTCCCCGCCGGCTGCGTCGAGCTGGGCATAGAGCAGGAGATGGCTGCGCTGGCAACCTCCATGGAGATATCCGCAACGCTCGAGCCGCCCCTGCTGCTCGATCCCGGCCAGCTGGCTTGGCTTTTCTATACATCAGGGACAACAGGGCGTCCCAAGGGCGTCATGCTCACGCACGAGAATCTGCTGCAGATGTCGCTCAGCTTTACCATGGACGTCGACCAGCCTCAGCCCGGGGATGCCTGTTGCTATGCCGCACCCATGTCCCATGGCGCGGGCCTCTACAACATGGTCTATGTGCGTGCAGGCGCACGCCATGTGGTTCCGGAGTCCCGTGGGTTCGACGGTGCAGAAATCCTGGGGTTGGCCCGTGAGCTCGACAACCTGGTGATGTTCGCCGCGCCCACGATGGTCAAGCGGCTCGTCGCGCAGGCCAGGCAGCTGGGCGTCTCGGGCGAGGGTATCAAGTCCATCATCTATGGCGGGGCGCCCATGTACACGGCCGATCTGATCGAGGCGCTCGATGTGCTGGGGCCGCGGTTCATCCAGATCTACGGCCAGGGTGAGAGCCCCATGACCATCACGGTGCTGCCTCGTCACGTCATCCAAGAACGGTCGAATCCCAGCTGGCAGCGGGGACAGGGTTCGGGTGGAAACCCGCAAGCGGGGGGTGCAGTGCGCGTCGG
>QGVC01000340.1 GCA_003242645.1 Pseudomonadota bacterium | reverse complement strand
AAGGAGTACGCGCATGTTTCTAAGGATCGATCGCCTCCAGGTTGAGATGCCGCTTCCGAAAGACCCTGACCCTGCTGCGGCGGCCGTCGTGAACGAACTCATGGGTGGACGGTTCGGGGAGATGACCACCCTGAACACCTACATGTACCAGAGCTTCAACTTCCGCATGCGGGACAAGCTGAGGCCGTTCTACGCCCTGATCGCCAACATCGCGACGGAGGAACTCGGCCATATCGAATTGGTCGGCGCGGCCGTCAACGGACTGCTTTATGGCGCTGATGGCAACGGCAAGATTTCAGCCGGCGATGCTCCGTTCGAGAGCACCTTCAAGAGCACCGGCGCCGGGACGAACTATCACCTCAACGGGCCGCACGGGATCATGGCCGTGAACAACCTCGGCCAGCCCTGGCGGGGCGACTACATCTTCAACTCCGGCAATCTCATCCTGGACCTGCTGCACAACTTCTTCCTCGAGTGCGGCGCCCGCACGGTGAAGCTGCGTGCCTATGAAATGACCAAGAACCCGGCAGCGCGCATGATGCTGGGCTACCTCTTCACCAGAGGCGGCGTCCACGCCCACGCATATGCTCTGGCGCTTGAAAAGCTGACTGGGGTCGAGCTGAAGAAGATGCTGCCTATCCCCCGCATCTTCGACAAAGAAATTCCGGAGTGCGAGAAGTTCATCAAGGAAGGCAGCCACCGGAAGCTCTATCGCTTCAGCCCAGAGGATTACAAGGAAGTCGCCGCCATCTGGAACGGTCCTGGCCTGGACGCCTCCGAAATTCTCGAAGTCGTCGATGGTCCTCCGCAGGGCGGCCCGCAATATCAGATGGAAGGCGTTCCGGAGGCCTTCATCCCCGAGTATCACCCCGAGGAACTCGTCGAGATCGCAAACAAGCTCTACACGGCTGCAGGTGGATCGAAGGCGTAAACACCTTCCGGCTACTTTTCAGAAGCGCCGCATCGGCTTTCCCGACGCGGCGCTCTGTTTTCAAATTTCACGGTTTCGGCGTGATGGAGTGTTAAGAGCGCTCCGGTGCGTATGGCCAAAAAGTCGCGCTCGCACACGAGCTTTATTGGCCGACCATCGGCGTGCTCCATGAGGACTTCCAAGAACTGACCGGAGTTGATCGACCGTGAGTTCGCGCAACAGCGGCGATATCTGGGCCGTCAGTCCGCGGCCTTCCGACCACAGCCGGTTCGCGTGGGACCGAGCCATCTTCGATACCGCGCGACGCGGCTACACCGACGTTGTCGAGGGTAAGATCCGCTCACAGCACCACCTGGTAATGGTGACACTCTCCGGGGGCGCACGGCGTCACCAGTTCAAGACCGACTGCGGCCACCGCTATGACGGACCGGATCGGGCGGGATGTGCCTCTTTTCTGCCAGCAGGCTGCGAACGTCGCTTGAGGCTCGAGGGCGTGGCTTGGGAATGGGCGTCGATTGCGCTGCGGCCGGATCTTCTTCCGGGTGATGATGACGGCCGGCCACTACTGTGCGATGTGCCGACGTTCAGCAACGTTCAAGACCCTTTTCTTTTCGGCCTGTTTGCAGAGCTGAAAAGAATTCATTCGCAGAATGGTCGTCTGGATCTCACTTACTGCGATACGATGGTGGCGGCGCTGGTTCAGTATCTGAGCCGGCGCTACGGAGGCGCGAAAGACGAAGCCAATCCTGGCAAGCTCCCCGCGTGGCGCCTGCGCCGCATTACCGACTACGTGGAAGCCCATCTCGACGAAGAGATCCGAATATCGACGCTTGCCTCACTGGTCGGGCTGTCCGAGGGCCACTTACATCGCGCCTTCAAGCTGACCTGTGGCCAGACGCTCCTGCAGTTCATCAACGAGAGACGCATCCACCGGGCAATGGAGCTTCTTGCCCGCAGCTCCATGCCGATCACGACGCTGGCGCATGAGGTCGGTTTCAGCAGCCCCAGCTATTTCGCCCGCGTTTTCCGGGCGCACACCGGCGTCGGCCCCGCCGAATACCGCCGCAGCCTTCGGGACGGGCAGGCTCATCGCACCTGACAGCGTAAGCCATATCAGAATCGCGTCACGTCATCAGGATCGCGCGCGCAGACCGAGGCGCCGTTTGCTACCTCACGCGCGAGGGCACGAGCCTAATTCAGCGTGAGGAACAAGCGATGACAAAAAAGGCGATGAGCGTCGTGGACAGGCGATCGGCATTGAAAGCGATAGCAGCGACCGTTCTCGCAGGAAGCGCGCCGCTGGCTCCGAGCAGCGTCCTGGCGCAGGCGGCGAATGCCAACAGAGGCGCGCCGTTAATGCGGGCAATTCCGAAAACGGGAGAACAGATTCCCGCCGTCGGCCTCGGCACTTTTGAAACCTTCGACATAAGCCCTGGCGAGCCGCGCGACCATGTGCGCGAAGTCTTGCGGCGGTTCCACGCCGCCGGCGGGCGGGTCGTCGACACTTCGCCTTTGTACGGCATGGCGGAAGTGTGCGTGGGCGACTTCGCCTTCGAGCTTGGCATCGCCGATGACCTATTCATCACCAACAAGACCTGGACCACGGGCGAATGGCTGTCCGACAACAGCCACTCCGAGGCGCAATTCCGGAGATCTGCCGAGCGGCTGTGGCGAAAGGTGATGGACGTCCAGCAGGTGCACAGCCTAGAGAATTACGATCAGGTCCTGCACCTGCTCCGCCGCTGGAAGCAGGAAGGGCGGGTGCGCTACATCGGCGTCACGCAATGGAACCGCGAGTATTACGACACGATGGAGCGCCTCGTGCGCACGGCGGACCTGGACTTCATCCAGGTGAATTACAGCATCTTTTCCCGCCATTGCGAGGAGCGGCTTCTGCCGGCTTGCGTCGACAACGGCGTCGCGGTGCAAATCAACATGCCGTTCGAAAAAGCGCGCCTGTTCACATGCGTTGCCGGTCGGCCGGTGCCGGATTTTGCGCGCGAGTTCGGGGCTGAGACCTGGGCTCAATTCTTCCTGAAATTCATCCTTTCACACCCAGCCGTCACGGTCGTGATCCCAGCCACGAGCAATCCCGATCACCTCACTGACAACATGGGCGCGCTGTATGGCGAGCTTCCCGACAAGAAGATGCGGGAGCGTATGGTGAAATACATGGAAGAAATCCCAGGATTCGCCGACACGCTGAATCAACCGCCTTATCCCGGTAAGAATTACGGCGGTGTGGTGACCTGGCCATTCCGTTCGGCGTGAGTGAAGGGACTTCCGCCGCGTTCGTAAGAGGAGGCAGCGAATGTTGCGCAAAACCTCGACGGCTTGTCTCATCACCGTTCTAGCGCTTGCGGGAACGACGGGATGCGCTGAGGCAAAGCCTGGCGAGCGTGTACGGATCCAAAACTTTTCGCTCGACGCCACAGAGGTCACGATCGGGCAATTCCGCGAATTCGCGAGCGCCGTCGGGCTCGTCACAGCAGCCGAAAAAGCCGGAGGCGGCTATGAGTGGGATGCAGGCTGGCAACTGCGTCCCGGCTGGACCGTGTACCGCCCGTACGGTCGCGAGCCGTCGTCGCCCGACGAGCCCGCCGTTCATGTGACCTGGGAGGAGGCCACCGAATACTGCCGGTGGCGTGGCGGCCGCCTGCCGACGCTCAACGAGTGGCGGCAGGCAGCTTTCACGGAGCAGCGCGCCAACCCCGAGGATGGCTTCGAGCGGGGCCGCACGTATCCTTATCCAGTCGGCGAGACGCCCGATGGCATGAACACCAACAGGCCGGATGCGTGGCCCGTCCACGCGCCGGCGGGGACGACGCGGCGCGGTGTGAACGGCCTTTACGACATGGGCGGCAATGTCTGGGAATGGCTGGCGGACCGGCGCGATGACCAGGCGCTGACAGCCGGCGGCTCCTGGTGGTACGGCCCGCCGCAGACAATGGCAGAGGCGCCGCAGTGGAAGCCCGCCTCATTCAGCGCGGTCTACATCGGTTTCCGCTGCGCCTACGACTGA
>QGVC01000033.1 GCA_003242645.1 Pseudomonadota bacterium | reverse complement strand
GACCAGATCCGGGCGCTGACCTTCAGAGAGCGTTGCCAGGATGTTGGCCAGGTTGGTTTCGGACGCGAGTGCCACCGGCGCTCCTGCCAGCCCAAGCCGGTCGGCCCTTAAACGGACCTGGGCGACGGCTTCCTCGCCAGAGAAGTAGACAACCCGCTGACCCGCTGCCCCGAGAGACGCTGCCAGCTGCAGCAGCAGCGTGGATTTGCCAATTCCTGGCTCACCACCAATGAGTAGAGCGGAGCCGGGCACGATCCCGCCGCCGGTGACCCGATCGAGCTCGGTGATGCCTGTCGGCAAACGCTGGACCGTTTCGGTCGAACCGGAAAGCGGCTCCAGAGGCACGGCACGGCCGCGCGAGAGGCCGGCGAGCCCGGTCCCGGGCGGCGACACCCCAAGATCCGACTCTTCGACGAATGTGTTCCACTCTTCGCAGCTTGCACACCTGCCAGCCCAGCGGCTGTAGACGGCGCCGCAGTTCTGGCAGACGAATGTCGGTCTGGCGGGCTTGGCCATCGGATCTATCCAAGTGCCATTGCACAGCAATATTGGCCGGCCGTCAGGGCCGCTCGATCACGCGATGCTACGGGCCGGTGATGAAGAATCGCGAGAAGAGCCCCTGCAACTGACCGGTTCGGGCTCAACTCCGGGTCCCTTGGTAGATTCTGTGCACCCGCCGGCCGAGTCGGGACAACAGCTCATAGCCGATGGTGCCAGCTCGGTCCGTGAGGTCGTCGAGCGTCACCCGGTCGCCCATGACCTCCACCCAGGCGCCACGATAGACCTGATCCCTCGGCACGTCGCTGACATCTAGCGTGATAAGGTCCATGGACACGCGGCCGATGACGCGCACCGAGTGCGGGCCGATATAGCCGACCGGACCCGGATTTCCCGTCGGCCCGCTCAAGGCCCGGAGGAACCCGTCGGCGTAGCCGCAAGCGATGGTCGCTAGCCGGGACGGCTTCTCGATCTTGTAGGTCGCGCCGTACCCGACGGTGGTCCCGGGCTCGGCATCGAAGACCTGCAGTACCTTGGCGGAGAGCCGGACGACGGTCTTCATTGGATTGGGCCGGTTCTCGTGCGCCCGACCGCCGTAAAGCACGATGCCCGGGCGCACCAGGTCGTAATGATACTCGGGTCCCAGGAAGATGCCGCCGGAGTTGGCCAGACTTCGGGGCGCGGGCGGCAAGCGTGCCGTCAGCCGCTCGAAAGTCTCACGTTGCGCCGCGTTCATCGGGCTCGCCGGCGTGTCGGCGCACGCCAAGTGGCTCATGATGAGCGACACTTTGAAGTCGTTGAGGACTTCAGGATTTCGTGCCAGCTCATCCACTTCCTTGGCCGGCAACCCCAGGCGGTTCATGCCCGTGTCGATATGGATGGCAGCCGCAAGCCGGGTGTCGCGCGCACGGCAGTAGGCTGCCCATTCACGGATCTCTTCCAGGCTGGAAAGGGCGGGCCGCAGATCGAAGCCCGAGTAGTACTCGGCAGCGCCGGGCAGAAGGCCATCGAGGACGTAAATAACAGCGCCGGGTTGCACGGCCCGGATGCGGCGGCCCTCGTCCAGCGTGGCAACGAAGAAGGTTCGGCATCCCTCCTCGGTGAGGGCGCGGCAGATCTGCTCGATGCCGAGGCCATACGCGTCCGCCTTGATGACGGCGGCGCACTCGGCCCGTCCTGAGGCTTCGTTGAGCTTGCGCCAGTTCGCCCGCAACGCGTCGAGATCGATACGCAGGACGGCGCGGGCATCCGGTGGGATCAAATCCTCCTCGGTTCGTTTTTCGCGCACGCCCTTATCCACCGAACCGCTCCTACCCTTTACTCAGGAAGCTGGTAGTCCCGTGCCAAGTTGCTGAACCGCGTGTAGCTCGCCTCGAACGCGAGCTCCACCGTGCCCGTGGGCCCGTGGCGCTGCTTGCCGATGATGATCTCGGCCTTGCCGTGCACAGCCGCCATCTCCTGCTGCCACTTGAGCAACTCTTCTACGTTCGACTCGGACGGCTTGCGCCGCTCGACGTAGTACTCCTCGCGAAAGACGAACAACACCACGTCCGCGTCTTGCTCGATTGAGCCAGACTCGCGCAAGTCAGCGAGCTGCGGCCGCTTGTCCTCGCGCTGTTCCACCGCACGTGACAATTGGGATAGCGCGAGAATCGGCACATTGAGCTCCTTGGCCAAGGCCTTGAGGCTCGTGGTGATTTCCGAGACCTCCTGAACGCGTCCCTCGGCGGCGCGGCGCGACGAGCCGGTGAGCAGCTGGAGATAGTCGACCACGATAAGGCCGAGCCCGTGCTGGCGTTTGAGCTTGCGGGCGCGGGCGGCGAGCTGGGCGACCGAGATCCCACCCGTCTGGTCGATGAACAGCGGAATCTGGGCCATCTCCTGGCTGACCCGGACCAGCCGCCGGAATTCATCCTCGGTGATCATTCCGCGGCGGATCTTCTCGGACGGAATCTCCGCCTGCTCGGAGAGGATGCGCGTGGCGAGCTGCTCCGCCGACATCTCGAGGGAGAAGAAGCCGACCACTCCTCCATCCACCACCTTCTCGGTGCCGTCCGGCTGTTTTTCGGCCCGGTAGGCCTTGGCCACGTTGTAGGCGATGTTGGTGGCGAGCGCCGTCTTACCCATCGACGGGCGGCCCGCAAGAATGATCAAATCGGAGTTTTGCAAGCCACCAAGCTTGGCGTCGAGGTCGACAAGCCCGGTCGACAGGCCCGAGAGGTGCCCTTCGCGCTGGTAGGCAGCGTTGGCCATCTCGATGGCCTGCGTCAGAGCCTGGCCGAATGTCAGGAAGCCTTGCCCGTACTTGCCCTTCTCGGCGAGCTCGTAAAGCCGGTTTTCCGCCTCCTCGATCTGCTGCTCGGGCGGAAAGTCGACGGGGCTGTCGTACGCCGTGTTGACCAGGTCCTCCCCGATCGAGATCAGCGCCCGGCGGATCGCGAGGTCGTAAATCGTGCGGCCGTAATCCGCCGCGTTGATGATCGTCGTCGCGTTGGCGGCCAGCCGGCCCAGGTATTGCGGGACAGTCAGATCGTCGTCGATCGGCTCCGCGTTCTCGAAAAATGTGCGCAGCGTGATCGGCGTGGCCTGCTTGCCGGCCTGAATGAGCTTGCCAGCGACCTCGTAAATCTGCTGGTGCAACGGGTCGTAGAAATGGTGAGGCTCAAGGAAGCCGGCGACCCGGTCCATGGCCTCGTTGTTGATGAGAATGGCGCCGAGCAGGGCCTGCTCGGCCTCGATGTTGTGGGGCGGCTGACGGAACTCCAGCGGCTCGCCGGCCGCCGCCTGAGCGCGGAGCTTGTCCGATGGGAGGAGGGCTGATTTCGTCATGCGTGCGAAGCTATCAGATCCCGCCCAGGATCAGCTCTGGGAAGTGTCCCCGGGAATGGGCCATCCCCGCAATGCACATCGACGGCCGAACGCGCTTGCTACGGTGCGAATCGGCCAGTGATTTGAAACAGACTACGTGAATTCAGCGCGAAAGTGCAAAGTTACTCGCCCGCAAGACGTGCAGGCTTTGAAGGGGCGGCGCCTTGGCTCAACCGCTGTTCGGCCTCGAACATGTAATCGCGGGTGATCGGCAGCGCGTCGATCCGCTTCACCATCTGGATCTGGAACACGATGAGCCCGTGGTAGCGGAACGCCGCTTCGGACCCGGCGAGGTAGAACTCCCACATCCGGCAGAATTCCTCGCCTTTGAGAGCAACGGCCTCGTCGCGGCGAGCCATGAATCGCTCGCGCCATGCCTTGAGCGTCTCGGCGTAATGCAGGCGCAGGATTTCGATGTCGGAGACGATCAGCCCGGCGCGTTCTATGGCTGGGAGGACTTCCGATAGCGCTGGGATATAGCCGCCGGGGAAAATGTACTTGGCGATGAACGGGTTGGTGTATCCCGGACCATCGGAGCGGCCGATCGAGTGCAGCACCGCCACGCCGTCGTCATCGAGCAGCTCGTTGATCCGGCGGAAGAAAGTTCCGTAATGGTTCACGCCGACGTGCTCGAACATGCCGACCGACACGATGCGGTCGAACTTGCCCGCCACCTCGCGGTAATCCTCCAGGGCGAACTCTACGACGGAGGAGAGCCCCTGCTTGCGCGCACGCTCCTGGGCGACAGCGAGTTGCTCGCTGCTGAGCGTTACGCCTTTCACCTGGCAGCCGGTGTTGGTTGCGAGCCAGAGGGCCAGTCCGCCCCAGCCTGAGCCGATGTCGAGGACCCTGTGGCCCGGACTCAGGGCCATCTTGGACGCGAGATGCACCTTCTTGGCGTGCTGAGCGCCAGCGAGATCGAGGCCGGGGAGGAAGTAGGCACACGAGTATTGGCGGTCCGGATCGAGGAACAGGTCGTAAATGGCCCCGTCGATGTCGTAGTGATAGGACGCGTTGCGCCGTGCCCGCCCACGCGGATTGAATTGCTGCAGCCGCCGGCCCAGACGCCGCGTTGCATCGAACCAGCGCAGCCATCCCGGAGGCTTCTGCGCGGACGTGTTGCTCATCAGCAGCGCAAGCAGATCATAGATGTTGCCGTTCTCGACGATCAGCCGGCCCTGCATGTAGGTCTCGCCGATGGCGAGCTCAGGATCCCAGGCCACTGCCCATTCAGCCGCGCCGTCAGCGAATCGAATGGCAATCTCGGCGCCGGACCCGTCTCCAAATCGATAGACTTGCCCCTTCGCGTCAGTGACCTTGAGGGTGCCGCTGACGACGACCCGGCGAAGTATGAGTTCCAGTGGCCAGAACATGACGGGGCCTCCTGGGCTTAGCGACGCGCCTACACGCAGCTCCTAACTCACAGTGAGCAAAAGAGTGCCTGCTTCCGGCGAGCACAGCAAGACGGGTTTGCTGTGCTGCTGCAACACACCGCAAGGAACAGGCGGTTAACTGAGCTCAGTGGCCGGCCCTTAGGCAGACCGGCTCTCCTCGCCACTGGTTTGCGCCTCGGCAGCCGCCTCGAACACAGCCTCAGGATTGAACGTCTCCAGCTCCAACCGCTCTTCGCGGACAACGGTCACGTCCTCGCCGCGGGCTTGCCGATCAGCCTCCTCCTCCGACCGGGCGACGTTGATGACCACCTTGACCTCAACCTCGGGATGCAGAGAGATCCGGACCTCGTGCATTCCGAGCGACTTGATCGGCCGATCAAGGATGACCTGCGTGCGCTCGATCGTGAAGCCGCCGTCCTTCAATAGCGTGGCGATGTCGCGGGTTGAGACGGAGCCATAAAGCTGACCCGTATCGCCGGCTTGGCGAATCGATACGAACTGCTTCCCGTTGAGCTTTTCGGCGACGGCTTCCGCCTCTTTCCGGAGCTCCAGGTTCCGCGCTTCAAGCTGCACCCGGCGCCTCTGGAATTCCTCCAAGTTCTCCTTCGTGGCCCGAAGCGCCTTGCCCTTGGGCAGAAGGAAGTTGCGGGCGTAACCGTCCTTGACGTTGACGACGTCACCCATCTGGCCGAGGCGGCCGACGCGTTCCAAGAGGATGACCTGCATAACTGTTCTACTCCTTCGTAGTCTGATCTGGTGGTTGGCTGACGATGATCAGGACGGCGGCAACTTGCGCTTCAAAGGCGAGATTGGCTCGGCGAGACCAATCATGGCCACCGCCAGTCCGCTGAACGGGTTCAGAAGAACGAGTGAAGCGTAAACCGCGAAAAGTATGAGCGCCCGCATGGACATGCCGCGCGTCACATGGTGCAGCACGGCAAGACCGACGAGCAGAAACGCAAGCACGAATGCGCTGGCAAACCCGGAGGCGATCAGGCCCAGGTAGCCCGGAAGAAATGTGAGTACAACTGCTACCGCAAATGCGAGCGGCATTTGCCGCGGCAGCGTGATGTTCGACAGCTCCGGCCAGGGCCGAACGAGAAGGCCCGAGGTGCGCGTCACCAGTCCGGCGAGCCAGAGATTGAGCATCGCGATGGACATCCACACGGTCGAGATCGCGCCCGCGAAGCTCACGACCATCAGCTCGGTGAACGTCGCCAGCTCCTCCTCGCCCAGCGTCTGCCCGCCCGGCTGGGCGGCTTCGAGCTGCCGTACAAAATAGTTCTGGAGGGTTTCCCTGAGAGAGGAGCGCAGGCCCTCCATGTCGGTGGCGGTCGAAAGCAGGGCAAGCGTCGCGAGGCAACCCGCAATGACGGACGTGATCGCGACGATGCGGCCAATGGGATACCACTCGACGCGCTCCTCACCGCCGATCAGCACGGTCCGGTTGAGAAGCGTAAGATAGGAGAGAATCACCGTCGGCAGCCCGAGCGCGATCAAGTGGAGCAGCGCGGCACGCGGCGTGACGAGCACAGCAATGACGATGGCTGCCGAGACAGCCGCGGTCGCGGCGGATGGCCAGCCCCATCCCAGGCCTGTAATGGCCACTGGCAGCGGTGTCAGGAAGACGAGGACCAGCAAGCCCAGCAGCGTGCCCGTCGATGCGGACGCAAAAAGAAGCGCCGAGACGAGCCCGGCTCCGCAACCGATGAGGAGGGAAAAAGGCATGGCACCAGCTGTCCCGCGCTTGGCGGTTAGAGGCCGACCCCAAAATGGGGGCCTGCCTCAACCACGTGTCCTTCTCAAACGATCCCGCCCCAGCGCATACCGCAGGCGGGCCGCCGGCTCCAAGAGCCTACTTCACAACGTAGGGCAGAAGCCCAAGGAATCGCGCCCGTTTGATGGCCCGGGCAAGCTCCCGCTGCTTTTTCGCCGAGACCGCCGTTATGCGGCTTGGCACAATCTTACCGCGCTCAGAGATGAACCGGCTGAGCAGGCGGACATCCTTGTAGTCGATCTTCGGCGCGTTCTGGCCAGAGAACGGGCACGTCTTGCGGCGCCGTTGGAAAGGCCGGCGGGGACCTACAGCCGATACGTCAGCCATGGCTTACTCCTCCGACTCCGCTTCTTCGCTATCGGTCTTAGCGCCACCCGCCCGAGCTCGGAACGTGGAGGCACCTTCCGCACGCTGGCTGCGTGAGCTGCTCCGGCTGTCGCGCCTATCGTCACCCTTCCGCATCTGGACAGAGGGCTCCGTCTCATGCTCGTCGACGCGCACCGTCAAGAACCGCAGGACATCGCTGGATATTCTCATGCGCCGCTCCATCTCGGCCACCACGTGGGCAGGCGCGTCGATGTTCATGAGCGCATAATGAGCCTTGCGGTTCTTCTTGATCTTATAGGCGAGGGTCTTGAGCCCCCAGTACTCGGTCTTCCCGACCGTACCGCCGCCTTCCTTGATGACCTGGCTGAACTCTTCGATCATCGCCTCGACCTGTTGAGGCGAGACCTCCTGGCGCGCCAGGAAAACGTGCTCGTAAAGTGGCATGGAGATTTTCGCCTTTCACCTCATGTTGTCCATTCCGGCGCAGAGCCTCTATTGAGGCCGGTCAAACCGCGAATCAGCGGTGCGAAAGGCCTCAAAGACGACCTCAAAGAGCAGAGACACCGGCGGCACGGGGACCCGCCCCGAAGCGTGCCAGAAAAAACACGCCCCGCCGTTCAGCCTCCAACCGGAATGGCTTCGGAACGCGCTCCTTATACGCGAACCGGCGCGCACTGCAAGCCTCTTCGCATCCGGGTCGCTTGACATCGCCAGCTGAGCCGTGCCTAAAGCGCGGGAAACAATTAACGGCGAGGAGTGAAAGCGCAGGGTAATTGGCCCGGCGTTGCTCACGGCTCGCCAAGGAAACCCAGGGGCGGCAGCATAGATGGCGGTGGCATTCGTCTTCCCGGGCCAGGGTAGCCAGGAAGTCGGCATGGGCCGGGAACTCGCCCAGGCCTACAAGGCGGCGCAAGAGGTCTTCAACGAGGTGGACGAGGCCTTGGGCGAGCCGCTGTCCCGAATCATCTGGGAAGGCCCCAAAGACGTCCTGACCCTGACGGAGAACGCCCAGCCAGCACTTATGGCCGTCTCCATGGCCGTGATTCGCGTGCTGGAGGTCGAGAAGGGCTTCAAGCTCGCGGACAAGGTCGCCTATGTTGCTGGCCACTCGCTCGGAGAGTACTCAGCCCTGGCAGCGGCTGGGGCAATATCCGTGAAGGATGCCGCAAGGCTCCTCCGGGCGCGCGGAAAGGCGATGCAGCAAGCGGTGCCGGTTGGGCAAGGCGCCATGGTGGCCTTGCTCGGGGTGGGGCTCGACGTCGCAGAGAAAGTCGCGGCAGAGGCGGCGCAGGGCGATGTTTGCCAGGTCGCTAACGATAACGAGCCGGCCCAGGTCGTGCTTTCGGGTCATAAATCCGCCATCGACCGAGTCGCTGAAGTCGGCCGCAAGCACGGGGTACGCCGGGCCATCCCCCTGCCGGTGAGCGCTCCGTTCCATTGCTCCCTTATGAAACCGGCAGCAGATGTGATGGCTGAGGAGCTGGGAAAAGTTGAAATCCGTAGGCCCGTGGTGCCGGTCGTTTCCAATGTCCTCGCGGAGCCGATCAGCGATCCGGAAGAGATCAGGAAGCGCCTTGTGGAGCAGGTTACGGGCACCGTGCGCTGGCGCGAATCGGTGCTGAAAATGAGTGAGCTCGGCGTTACCGACTTCTACGAGATCGGGGCGGGTAAGGTATTGACGGGCCTCATCAAGCGAATTTTGAAGGACGCCAACGCGGTTTCCGTCGGCTCGCCTGCGGACGTGGACGAGGCACTCGCGGCACTCGGGAGGTAATGCGGAATGTTCAATTTGACCGGCAGGGGTGCGCTCATAACTGGGGCGAGCGGGGGCATCGGCAGCGCAATTGCGCGGAAGCTGCATGCCGCTGGCGCATCGGTCGCGATCTCCGGGACGAAAATCGACCGGCTAGAGGCCTTGGCCAATGAGCTCAACGAGCGCGTTCATATCGTCCCCTGCGACCTGAGTGATCGCGCCGCCGTCCAGAAGCTCGCCGGTGAAGCCGAGGCCAAGCTCGGCACACTGGATATTTTGGTCAACAACGCCGGCGTGACCAAGGACAACCTTTTCGTTCGCATGAAGGATGAAGAGTGGGACGAGGTGATCGCCGTCAATCTCACGGCCACCTTCATCCTGTGCCGTGCGGCTTTGCGGAATATGATGCGCCGCCAGTGGGGGCGGATCATCAACATCACGTCCATTTCTGGCATTATCGGCAACCCAGGCCAGGGCAATTACGCTGCAGCCAAGGCTGGCATGATCGGCATGACCAAATCATTGGCTCGCGAGGTTGCATCCCGCGGCATTACAGCCAATTGCATCGCACCCGGTTTCATTAAGACGGCTATGACCGACGTACTGACTGAAAAGCAGGTCGAGGCCATAGCCCAGCACATTCCTGCGGCAAAGTTCGGCGAGCCGGACGACATCGCTGCCGCAGCCCTCTACTTGGCAAGCGAGGAGGCGCGCTATATGACCGGTCAAACTCTACACGTGAACGGCGGCATGGCCATGATCTGATCGTAAAACCATTTCACAGCAAGGGCTTAGAGCGTCACCCAGAACTTGTTCGGCAGGGACATCGCGAAGCTGGTAAAGCGATGTGAAGTGTGTTAGGAGCGCCTGCTTTCGTGAGGAGTACTGGGGAAAAGCTTCAGAGATCAGGCGATTTCAATTCCATCGCACCGTGACTCTGGTAGCCCGCTCGGAAACTCCGCCTTGGCCGATTTGAAGCGATCAGGGCGACAATCAGGGATCTCAAGGTAAGACTGGCGATACGAGGGAAATGCTATGAGCGACGTTGCCGAGCGCGTGAAAAAGATCGTGGTCGAGCACCTCGGCGTGGAAGCGGAAAAGGTGACGGAGAACGCCTCCTTCATTGATGATCTCGGTGCGGACAGCCTCGATACGGTGGAGCTCGTTATGGCTTTCGAGGAGGAGTTCGGCTGTGAGATCCCGGACGACGCTGCCGAGCACATTCTGACCGTTGGCGACGCAGTCAGGTTCCTCGAGAAGAACGCAAACGCGGCTTGAGAGCGTGAAACTGCCGCCGTTCAATCGGCGACAGGAAGGCTCTGCAAGACAGTCGGTGGCGTTACGGGGGCTACCGGGGCGCCGCCGGTGAAGGATTGCGCATGCGACGGGTTGTCATCACGGGATTGGGCCTCGTCACCCCGCTAGGTTGCGGCGTCGAGGAGACATGGTCACGGCTGCTGGCCGGCCAAAGCGGTGCGCGTCGGGTTGATACGTTCGACGTTTCCGACCTGTCATGCCAGATCGCCTGCATGGTGCCGCGAGGCGACGGGACAAACGGCACGTTCAACCCCAACGACTGGATGGAGCCTAAGGAGCAGCGCAAGGTCGACGACTTCATCATCTACGCCATGGCAGCGGCGGAGCAGGCGCTGAATGACGCGGGCTATAGGCCGACCACGACCGAGGAGCAGGAGCGCGCCGGCGTTCTAATCGGCTCCGGTATCGGTGGGCTGCAGGGCATTGCCGACACGGCCATCCTGCTTCAGGAGAAGGGGCCGCGCAGGGTTAGCCCGTTTTTCATTCCGGGCCGGCTGATCAATCTCGCCTCCGGGCAGATATCGATCAGATATCAGCTCAAGGGCCCCAACCACGCGGTCGTCACCGCTTGCTCGACCGGAGCGCACGCCATCGGCGATGCTGCGCGGCTGATCGCCTTGGGTGATGCCGATGTGATGGTGGCCGGAGGTACGGAAAGCCCGATCTGTCGGCTTGCCATCGCCGGCTTTGCTGCCTGCCGTGCGCTTTCGACCAACTTCAATGATCAGCCGGAGCGGGCCTCTCGCCCATACGACAGAGACCGCGATGGATTTGTCATGGGCGAAGGCGCCGGCGTCGTCGTGCTCGAGGAGTTAGAGCACGCCCGCGCTCGTGGCGCGCGAATCTATGCCGAGGTGATCGGGTACGGCCTGTCGGGTGACGCCTATCACATCACGGCGCCGGCCGAGGATGGCGATGGGGCCTACCGGTGCATGAAGGCCGCGATAAAGCGCGCTGGCATCCAGCCAAGCGACATTGACTACATCAACGCGCACGGGACCTCGACGCCGATGGGCGACGAGATCGAGCTGGCCGCCGTCGAACGTCTGTTTGGCAGCGCGGCGGAGAAGCTCTCGATGTCGTCGACGAAATCCGCCATCGGTCACCTTCTTGGCGCGGCCGGTGCGGTGGAAGCCATCTTCAGTGTTCTCGCAATTCGCGACAATGTGGCTCCGCCGACGTTGAACCTGGACAATCCTTCCGTCGACAGCGTAATCGACCTCGTTCCGCACAAGCCTCGGAAACGGCGGATCGACACAGTTCTTTCGAACTCGTTCGGTTTCGGAGGAACCAACGCTTCTCTCATCCTCCGGCGCTTCGATGCCTGAGGCGTTCATCAGTAAGCGGCAGAGTAACTGCGAAGCCACACGAGGCTTGCCGTTAGCTGCCCGCTGTTGCCACATTCCTCAATCATCTTGCCAACCCTGAATATAGCCGTCCATTCGGTAGACTGATCCGTGATTCGGGAGAAAGCCTTTGGTCGCGCTAGGGTTGGTGGGGGAACTGCGAGCGAATGCTGAAGGCTCGGCCGCCAAGGGAACGACGACGGACGCACCGGACGCACCCCCCGGGCGTCATGCCGCGCAGTCCGGCTGAGGCCCTTGAGCCGACGCGCGCGCCTACCAGGCCGAAAGGTCCGAGAACACGCCGCGAGGTGAGTAGATTGGGTCCAACGCTGCGGTTCGTGAACGGATTTTTGACGTTCAGCTTCCTTGCGCTCGCAGTGGCCGCGGGTGGCGTGTTCTGGGTTTCGTCGGAATTGGACAAGGCAGGCCCGCTGGAGGAGCCTCGAACGGTGGTCATCCGCCGGGGCGAAGGCGCGCGCGACATTGCTCGGCGGCTCGAGCGAGAAGGGTTCATTTCGAGCGAGCACATCTTCGTTGCGTACTACTTGGCGCGCCAGGTATCCGGCTGGTTCGGTGGAGAACCGCTCAATCTGAAGGCCGGTGAGTACCAGTTGAAGCCTGCCATCAGCATGCGCGAGGTGGCGAACCTCCTCAGTGAAGGCAAAGTCGCCCTCCTACGGCTGACGATTCCGGAGGGGCTGACCAGCTATCAGATCGTCGAGCGGATCAAGGCGGATCCGAATTTGGTCGGCGACATTGTGACGATCCCTGAGGAAGGGACGCTGCTGCCTGATACCTACTTCGTGCCCCGCGGAACGAGCCGTCAGGAAGTGATCGAGCTCATGCAGACGCAGAGGAACAAGTTCCTGGCGGCGGCTTGGGAGGTGCGCCAGCCCGATTTGCCTTTTCAAAATGTTGAGGAGGCCGTGATCCTCGCCTCCATCGTCCAGAGGGAAGCAGGCCGCAACGACAAGTTGGAGGACATCGCGTCGGTGTTCATCAATCGCCTGCGCCGCGGGATGCCTCTCCAGTCCGACCCCACCATTCTCTACGGGCTTGAAGGTGGCCAGGTGAACTGGGGGCGACCGATCTACCGGAGCGAGATCCAGCGGCGGACCAGTCACAACACCTACCATTTCACCGGCCTCCCTCCGACGCCCATCTGTAATCCGGGGCGCGAGGCGATCCAGGCCGTCCTCAACCCTTCGCAGACCAACTACCTCTACTTCGTCGCGAGCGGCTCCGGGTCGAGCGTGTTTTCGCGGACCCTCGAGGAGCATAACGCCGCCGTCGCCAAGTGGCGCAAGATCGAGCGCGACATCCGCGCCAAGCAGGCGGAAGCCGCGAAAGCGGAGACCGTGGCGGCGAGTGGTGCGGGAGTCTCGGGCAATCAATCCGCAGATCCTACCCCCGCTGCGGCATTGGCGGACGGCGCGGAGGGCGGCGATGCGGATGACGCCAGGCCGCCGCTTCCGGTCAGAAAGCCCAAGCGGTAAGGTAGAAAGGCTCAAGGCGGGGCGCGTCCCCGTGCTTGCTTGTCGCCGACCGGCCAACCGGTTAGTGTCCCCCGCGCATGAGTTGACGATTCACGCGGAGCCAGTTGAGGCCCGCGCCTGTGGTACCCCGATGACGCTTAAGAGCATGACCGGCTTCGCACGCGCGGACGGCGCGGCTGGCCAAACGCGCTGGCACTGGGAGGTGCGCAGCGTGAATGGCCGGGGGCTCGACCTGCGCCTTAAGCTTGCGCCGGGCTATGAGGCGCTCGAGCCGCGGGTCCGTGAAGCAGCGGCGAAACGGCTGAAACGCGGCAACGTTGCCGTCACGCTGTCGGTCAAGCGCGAGGAAGGGGCTGGTGCCCAGATCAGGCTAAACTCGGATCTGTTGCAGCAAGTGCTGGCAGCGGCGGAGCGCGTGCGGGAAGCGGTCGGCGGCCAGAGCGTGTCGGTCGATAGCATCCTCGCGGTCAAAGGTGTGCTCGAGCTGATCGAGGCCCCGGAAAGCGAGGAGGAGATCGAAGAGCGCACGGAGGCCATGATGGCCAGCCTGGAGACGGCCCTCATGGGCGTCGAGGCGGCGCGGGCTTCGGAAGGCGCGCGGTTGCGCGAGGTTTTGCTGAACCTCCTTGATGAAATCGAACGGGTTGTCGAAGCCATCGCGGCCTCGCCGGCCCGCACTCCGGAGGCGATCCGGGCGAAGCTGCGTGAGCAGGTGGCAAGACTACTGGACGCCTCCCCATCGTTCGACGAGGCGCGGCTGCATCAAGAGGCCGTCTTGCTTGCGACGCGAGCTGACATCGAGGAAGAGCTGCAACGCCTCCGCGTGCATGTTGCAGCCGCTCGCGAGTTGCTCGACGCGAACGAACCCGTGGGGCGGAGACTCGATTTTCTGTCGCAAGAGTTCAATCGTGAAGCGAACACGCTGTGCTCGAAGGCCAACGACGGAGACATCACCCGCATGGGTCTGCAGCTCAAGGCTTTGATCGAGCAGATGCGTGAGCAGGTTCAGAACATTGAGTAGCGCCGTGCATTCGCCGACCATCGAGCGCCGTGGCATCATGCTGGTGTTATCCTCGCCGTCGGGCGCCGGCAAGACCACCCTGGCTCGCAGACTGCTAGCCTGCGAGAGCGGGATCGAAATGTCCGTGTCGGTCACGACTCGCAAGCCGCGCCCCGGCGAGGAGGAGGGCAAGGACTATTACTTCGTCAGCGAGTCCGAGTTTCGTCGCATGCGCGATGCAGGCGAGCTGCTCGAATGGGCGCGCGTCTTTGACAACTACTACGGCACGCCGCGATTGCCCGTGGAGCGGGCGCTGGCCGCCGGCCGGGACGTGCTCTTCGATGTCGACTGGCAGGGGGCCCAGCAGCTGAATGAGAAGGTCTCCCAAGACCTCGTGCGGGTGTTCATCCTGCCGCCATCCGGTGAAGTGTTGGAGCAACGCCTGAAGTCCCGCCGCGAGGAACCCGAGGTCATCAAACGTCGGATGGCTGAGGCCGCGGCCGAAATCAGTCATTGGGCCGAATACGACTACGTCATCATCAATTCCGATTTGGAAACGAGCGTCGCAGGGCTGAGAGCCATCCTTGCAGCGGAACGATTGCGCCGCGAGCGGCTGCTCGGTCTCAGCGAGTTCGTGCGCGAGATGCAGAAGTCGCTTTGAACTAAGTCTCGTGCGGCTTCACGATCTGCCGGACTCCACGGCCTGCTCTCTTCGCAGCAGGTAAATTCCCGAGGCCACGATGATCGCCGAGCCTACGGCCGTCCACACATCCGGCAGATCGCCGAAGACCAGATAGCCGATCACCGTCACGGCTATGAGCTGGACGTAGGTGAAGGGTGCGATCGTGGGGGCGGGCGCCCAGCGATGGGCGATGATCAGCAGATAGTGGCCCAGGCCGCCCCAGAAGCCGAGCGAAATCAGCACTATCCACGTGAAGGCGTCCGCCGGCCATGTCCATTCGACCATGGCCCACGGCGCCAGCAAAACCGTGCCGACGAGCGTTGAATAAAGCAGGGTGACCTCGGATGTGTCGTAAGCGGCGAGATAGCGCGTGAGGAGGATGTACAAGGAATACGAGAGCACGCACCCGAGCGCCAACAGGAACGCAGGGTGAAACGCCGCGAAGCCTGGCCGGATGATAACCAGGACACCGACGAACCCCGTGACTATCGCGAGAAGACGCCGCCAGCCGACCCATTCCCCCAGAAATGGACCAGCCAGCAGAGCTACGACGAGTGGGGTCAGAAAAAGGATGGTCGTCGTCTGGTCGAGCCGCAGGTAACGCAGCGCAGTCACGCTGAACAGCGTCGAAAGCATCATTAACACGGAGCGTATGAGCTGGTGTGCCAGCTTGCGCGTGCGAAGGAGCCGGGGAACGCTGACCAAACCAAAAGCAAGCACGGCCAGGACGAGGTGGCTGAAAAAGCGCATCCAGACCACCTGCCCCACCGGCAGCTGCAACACTGAGACCAAGTACTTAGCGGTGCCGTCCAGGCAGGCGAACATCGTGACCGCCAGCATGACGAGACCGATCGCCAAGAGGCGATTGGTCGGCAAAACATCTGGCTTCACGATGACTGGCTTATCCATTGGATCGCATTACCTATGGCCCGGGCTTCACGCTGTTCTCGAACGCGTCCGGGCAGGCATACCGCAGAACGAGCCGAAACAGCACTGAAGAGCGAAGTTGGCCTGCGCAGGCCAGTTCAGCGTCAACTGCATATCTCCGGGAGATGAGGTACCGGAGCCGAAATGGAACGACTAACCTGGCACTCGCGTTGCCGCATCAGTTTTCTCGGTGGAGGGATCGAATCAGTGATCGGCGATACCCTTCACACAGCACTTCCCGAATGGATCATCGTCTCCCGGCTGCTGCTCGCCATTTTGCTGGGCGGGATCATCGGTTTCGAGCGTGAAATCAGGAACAGGCCCGCAGGACTACGCACCCACATCTTGGTTTCGATGGCTGCAGCCTTATTCACGCTCATCACCATCGAGATTTACCATGAGGTCGGCGCAGCCCCTGGCATCGCCGCCCGCGTCGATCCTGTTCGCATCGTGGATGCCGTCACCGCGGGCGTGGCATTCATCGCGGCGGGCGCCATCATCCAAGCTCATGGTGACGTGAAAGGATTGACGACGGGTGCTGCCATCTGGCTCGCTGGAGCGATCGGCGTCGCCTGTGGAATCGGATTCTACTTCGTCGCAACCCTGACAGCGATTTTTGCCGTGATCGTTTTGCGCGTCGTCGGTTGGGGCGAGCAGAAGTGGCTCGGCAAAGACCTCGACAGCTGACGATCCGCGAGTTGCCGCTACCGGGCGCGAATATCTCAGCGTCTGTTCCCGCCAAGGAGCCTGCGGGAGATGACCACCCGCATGATCTCGTTGGTTCCTTCCAGGATCTGGTGGACGCGCAGGTCACGGACGAGCTTCTCGAGCCCGTACTCCTTCAGGTAGCCATAGCCGCCGTGGATCTGCAGCGCCTGATTGACGATCTCGAACCCGAGATCTGTGGCGTAGCGCTTGGCCATGGCCGAATACATGGTCGCCTGCGGATCGGCGCGATCGAGGGCGTCAGCAGCGCGGTAAATCATCAGCCGGGCGGCCTCGAGATCCGTCGCCATGTCGGCGATCTTGAACTGGAGCGCCTGGAAATCGGCGATATGCCGGCCAAAGGCCTTGCGCTCGTGCATGTAGTCACGGGCCTTGTCGAGCGCCGCCCACGCCGCCCCCAGCGAACAGGCGCCGATGTTGATGCGGCCACCATCGAGGCCGCTCATGGCGTACTTGAAGCCGTTGCCCTCGACGCCTCCTACGAGGTGGAAGGCGGGCACTTCGACGTTCTCCATGATCACCTGCCGGGTCGGCTGGGCGTTCCAGCCCATTTTGCGCTCGTTGGCACCGAACGAGAGCCCTGGCGTATTCTTGAAGACGACGAACGCCGAAATTCCCGAAGCGCCCTCTCCACCGGTCCGAGCGAAGATGAAATAGAAGTCCGACGCTCCCGCCCCGGAAATGAACTGCTTTGTTCCGTTGAGGATGTAGCGATCGCCTTTACGTTCGGCTCGCGTGGTGATGGCCGCGGCGTCCGATCCAGCTCCGGGTTCAGTCAGGCAGTAGCTCGCCAGCCATTCCATCGAGGCGAGCTTCGGCATCCATGCTGCGATCTGCTCATCCGTGCCGTACTGCCCCACCATCCAGGCAACCATGTTGTGGATGGAGATGTAGGAGGAGATGGCCGGGCAGCCGTATGCGAGCGCCTCGAAAATGAGAGCTCCATCAAGCCGGGACAGGCCCGAGCCGCCTTTTTCCGCAGGGACGTAGATGGCCGCCATGCCGAGCTCTGCCGTCTCCCGGATGACGTCGACGGGAAAATGGCTCTCCTCGTCCCACTTCGCGGCGTAAGGGGCGATCCGTTCCCTCGCGAACGTGAGGGCTGTCTCCTGAATGGCGGATTGTTCCTCGGTGAGGGCAAAATGCATCTTCTGGCCTCGTCTTGCTCGCGAGGCGCTAGCCTAGCGCGAACGGGCAGTCGATGAAACAAGTGAGAAAATCACCGGATGCGGGAGGATTGGCCGAGAAAAGCAAACGCGATGGCGGCCCCTTTGAGCAACAGCCCACCCCCAACCGCCACCGCAGGCCGTCGCGGTGCCGCTGGGCCCCGACACCGCGTGCGGACGGTCCGTATGGTCCCTAAATGGGACTTGATGGACAACCGACTGAAAGTTGTGC